>JAQCBQ010000241.1 GCA_027621385.1 Bacteroidota bacterium
ATAGTCGCCCGGCTGCAGTTCTGAAAGTTCCCGAATGGAAGCAGCTTGTTGTTTGCTGTAGCGGGATTTGATGCGAAATCGCCGATACCGTTCAAACAGTTCGTAGTCGGTATAACAGGCCCACCCCAATTCGGGAAACAGAACGCCTTGACTTAAGCCTCGTTTTACCCAGATAAAGGGCAATTGATCGGCTCCCAGCTGGAATTGATCTTGAAAAATGGCAATCAAACGGTCGCGCTGAGGCTCCTGTTCGTAAAACATCAGAACGGTGGTCTTCTCCTGGGCCAATTGGGCCGAATGTTCTTGAAATAGATTGTATTTTTTATTGAAAACGGGCTGGCTTTTGGCTTGGAGGCGGCAGCGTACATCGCTTGGTTCGCCCGGCGCCTCAAATTGAATGTAGGCCTGAGAAAGCAGTTGAGCTGTAAAGGCGTGGCCAGACCACACTAGTTCTTCGGGGCTAGCCCTTTTCACAGGACTGTTTAATTCCTGGTAGATGGTTTGAGCTTCCAGCCATTTTTTTTCCATACGAACGGCCGCATCTCGGGCATCATAGATCCACACCTCGGCTTGATTGCCTATAAATTCGAGTAGGGTTTTCCGTTCTTCTACTCCGGTTTTTTGTTCAATGGAGGGAAGCAAAACAACCTCGTTGACCGAGCTGTGGCTCAGTTGAGATTCGGGGTCAAAGAATCGGATATCGGCAATGCTGTCTCCCTCAAATTCCAGTCGGAAAGGTTGGTTGTGGGCGAAAGAGAACACATCCATTAATCCTCCGCGCAAGGCAAACTGCCCCGGTTCATAGACCAAATCATCGCGCTCAAAGTCATATGAAACCAGCAAATCAAATAAGAAATCCATGTCTAGCCGGTCACCAATGGCAATGCGGTGGCTGCGGGCCTCGAGCTGAGTGCGGCTCACCACCTTTTCACAAATGGCTTCGGGATAAGTAACCAAACATAGGGGTCTTTTTTCCCGAATTCGGTTTAGGGCTTCGGCCCGAAGAAGCACGTTGGCGTTGTCCACATCGGGCTGGTCGTAGGCCCTGCGGTAGGTTTCAGGAAAAAACAGACTGGAATTAGGCGATAGTATGTTTTCCAAGTCGTTGTTCAGGTAGGCCGCCGACTCTTTATCTTTGGCTACGAGTATTTGGTGGCGTTCGGATTGCAAAAATCGGGCAGCCACCAAAAAGGAAAGTGCAGATCCGGCAAGGCCTTCCAGCCAAATTCGCCCGGTTTTTTCGCCGTTAAGCGCATCTTGTTCACGTATCCAGCCATTTAAGCTCGCTAGTACCTCTTCCATCGGATTGGATGCATTCATGGTGCAAAGGTAGGGCTTGGGCAGGACAAATGGCGGTAGGGCGAAACCTGCGTGTTTCGCCCGATAACCGCCCCAAAAATTAATGCGATTTCAACAGCTCAACGTACACCTCGTGATACAACTGAACGCCCCGGCTCAGCGAAAAGGCCTCGACGGCTCCGCCACGGCAGTGCTTAAAGCCCTGATTGCGTTCGCTTTGCCAGTGCTGAATGGCGGTTTGATAGGCCCCCGAATTGAACTCCGGTATCAGAATTCCGCTGCGATAACGTCCAACTAGAGCATCGGTATCGCCAACGCCGGTGTTGCAAAAAACCGGAATATTCATGGCCATCAATTCTCCCTGCTTGGTGGGGCTGCTGGCCTGCTTGGAATAGCTTGGGCGAATGAAGAAAACGGCGGCATCGGCCGAGCTCATGGCCAGAGGCAATTCCGCCCGGGAAAAACCCTCCACCAAAATCCGTTCGGCAGGAATCTTGCGCTGCCTCGCCGCAGACCAAACCGCATCAGAGTTGTCACGCGTGGCCAGCAAAAAGCGGGCTTCCGGCTCAAGCAAAAGAAATTCACTGAAAAAATCCAGCATCTCGTTCAGCATGTACCAGGTGCCGAGCGAACCCACATACATTAGAAGGGGGGCTGAGGGCGGTACATGTCGGACTTCCCGCCACTGCTGCCGCTGAACGGTTGTCCAGGAATCCGGATTGAAAAGCTCCAAATCGGTACAGCAGGGAATAACCGTACAGGGCTTTAGGCTTAACCCATGTCGGGGCAGCATTTCCTGCATGATGGTTTTGCCTTTTTCGGTTAAGCTAATGATATGGTCTGCCCTAGATAAGAGCTTTAATTCCAGTCTTTTAAAGTAACGGTACACCGCCCCAAACAAAGGGTGATCTTTTTTCCACAATCCGGCATCGGCGCGTTCGTCCGGGAAAAAGCCCCGCATATCAAACAAGAATGGTATTCCTTTTTTTTGCCAGTAAAGGCCTTGAGGAGCGGTAATGTAGCCACGGCAATGCAGCAATTGAAAGGGCCGTTTTCGGAATCGTTTTTTTAACTGTCGACCCAACCGCCACTGGTCGTATAGCGTCGATAAAACCGGGGGTGATTTTGTGTAGGATATGGGCTGCCAATCAATGCCATGCCGTTGGCATTCGGCCTGCAGTTTTTCTTTGTGCCGGGCAAAAAGAACGGGTTTTTCAAATGAAATCAGGGTGTATGACCAGCCCAATGCCGATAGTTCTTTTACATAGGGAAGCACCTGCGCTTCGCCCAAGGGGTCGCTTAATCCGTCGTACGACAAAAAGACTACATGTTTATTCATGGTAGTTCATCCATTG
>JAQCBQ010000036.1 GCA_027621385.1 Bacteroidota bacterium
TTCCAAAAACTACCAATGAGCGAGCGAGGGTCGGAGGCTGGATGTGTGGTTTTAGACGATTCCTCTAAAATGCCTTTTAAGGCTTCGGTGCTGCGTTCGCGCAATTCATAAAAGGCGCCCCATGAACTTTTTGAAGGGGGAATGGGGTGAGCATCAATCCATTTTTGATTGACAAAGGCGAAAAAATCATCGGCAGGTTTGTGGGTGCTATCCAATAAAGAAACATCTATGGCCATATCGCTTTTTTGATTGTCTCTGCCAGAACAGGAGCCCAGAGTAGCTATTAATGCTAGGGTAAGGCCGCCAATTGTGGCTTGAGAAAGACGGTAAAGTGCATTCATGGTGTAAAAGTACGTGAAACCTTGGGCTCTGCCCATTTTCATCCAGTAAAAGATGTTAATTGCTCTAGCCTTCAGCAGGTTGTAGGGTTGAAACTGAACCCGGGGTTTTTGGTTATGGAGTCGGTGTTTTTATTGGGTGGCTTGCGGCAGGGATTGAGCTGAGTTGCCCGCAAGGAGGGCGGAGCCTGGCCCGCGTGGCGCGGAGGCGACTTTAGGAGCCACCGCAAGCCCGCTGGGCCAGCCTTCCGCCCACCGCGGACAACCAGTGAAAGCCCGCAGCCGCCCCAACCCTTATTTTCCTGTCTCCAATTCAGATTTAAAGTTTCCAATCGCCTGGGAACAAGGGCCGGATGAACAGGGCCATGCCCGCCAGGCCAAGCAGCATTGTGCTTCGAATGGCCGTGTCAATGTATAAATTTGACCATGCTGGCAGGCATTCAGAAAGTACAAACAACACCCCCGGAATGGCTGCGACCAACAGCGTTTCTGCTTTCCAGGGCCACATGTTAAACTTCAATCCAATGAATGTAAGTTTGCTGAGATTGTAGATGGCGACGCTGATGCAGGTAGCGGCTGCCGCGCCTTGAAGCCCCCAAATGGGGATAAACCATATATTCAATGCAGAGGCCAAGAGAATGAGCCCCACCAACAATACCATATTGAACCGGTAATAATTGGAGTTTGCAATGATAGCGGTGTTGATACCGGTGGCTGCGTCAATCAGGTTGCTTAAGCCCAACCAAAACAGAATGGGCAAGCCAATGCGGTATTCGGTCGGTAAAAAGGCTGCAATGTTGTGCCGGTTGCTCAACAGCAACACCAAAAGAACAGCGCCACCGTACAGCAAATATTTGCTGCTGCTGCGGTAAACCGTTTTGATTTTATCCATTTGCTGGGTAGCCAATGCACTGGAGATGAGCGGGGAAGCGATGCGCTCTACTCCACGGTACGGAATCAGTACCAAGGTGGCGAAGTAGCCAAATACCGCATAAATACCTGTAGATGCTGTGCCCAGCATGCGTTCAATAAAAATGGCATCCAAACTGATGATGAATGAAGCCGAGAGTCCTGATATAATGGCATAGGCCGATACCGAATGAATGTTTTTTCTGAAATCCGGATGAGACTTTAAGCCTCCTGAGCCGGTCCACACCCATTTCCCTTTTTGATGTAAAAACAGAATTAAGGCCAGCATGGGTAAGGCTAAGGCCAGGGTGTACCCAGCGATAAAGGCGTCGAACGACAGTCCAAATCCCGCCAAGCTCAACAGGGCCAACAGGATGAAAATGCGCTGCCCAACTTCTTTGCTTAGGGTGCCGGGGGTAGAGTATAATTCTGTTCTGGCGAAGGCATCTAAATTGAAAAAAATCAGTGTTGCTGCCGTAGCCAAAGGCAAGAGGGGCAGGTACTGCCAAAATGCACTTTGGGCATTTAAAATATAGCTGAAAGCGGTTTTCCCGAGCAGGAAATAGAGCAGCAGGAAGGCCGATAAACCCAAGCCGGTATACACCAGGGTGGTTTTCAGGTCATTGATTTGTCGGTCTTTAAACTCGCTTTTAAATTTCAATAAAGCTGCCGGGAAACCTAAGGTGAACAATTGGGCCAAGATGGCAGAGTAGGCCACCAGCAGTTTAATAATCCCGTTTTGTTCGGCGGTTAAAAAGCGAGGCTGAAGCAGGGCGCTGCTGACAAAACCCAATCCAACTCCAATGAACAGGTATAGGGTGTTTTTGCTGCCTTGCCGAACTAGAATTCCCATTCAGATTAGCTCAGGTGATCTGGGTTTAGAGGCGTCCCTCCGGGCAGGTCGATGGAAAATGTGCGGCCTAAAACCTCAGGTAAAAAGCGGGGATGCATTCCATCGGCAGGCCGCACGCTGCGTACATTCTCGGCACTTAGTATTTCCCCTTTTTTTACATCGCGGGTGATGAATAGGGACCGGGCAAAGGGGCTGTTTTTTCCTTGAACTGGAAATTTTGGCTGTGCTTTTCCCATCATGGCTTCGGTGCGCCGAACTTCTTTTACTAAGGTGGCAAACTCGGCGGGCTCCAAGCTGAAATGAGCATCTGGACCGCCCATGTTGCGGTCTAAAATCACATGTTTTTCAATCATAACGGCACCCATGGCGGTGGCCACCACCGGAGCCAGAACGCCTTCGGAATGATCGGACAGTCCTACGGGAACTCCAAAGCGCTCCTGAAGGTCTTGCATTTGTTTTAGCATCATGCTGTTGTCGGGAGCCGGGTAGGCGGAGGTGCATTTAAGCAAGATGATGTCTTCGTTGCCTTGCCTGCGGCAGGCCTCAACGGCCCATTCTACATCTTGAATGCCTGCAATTCCCGTAGAAATAACCATGGGTTTGCCCATGGATGCTACGTATTCAATGAGTGGAATGTCGGTGATTTCAAATGAGGCTATTTTGTAGGCTGGAACGTTCAGGGACTGAAGTAGGTCGGTGGCACTGGGATCAAAGGGAGTGCTGAAGCAATCCATGCCTAATTTTTTGCATTCTTCCATCAATTCGGCATGCCAGTCCCAGGGCATTTCAGCTTCGCGGTAAAGATCATGCAGGTATGCGCCATCCCAAGCTGTTCCTCCGGAAATGAGGAATGGGGCAGTGCGGTAAGGAAGGGTAAGGGTGTCGGCGGTATAGGTTTGAAGTTTAATCGCATCGGCTCCGGCATCTGCCATAGCCCGAATGGTTTCAAGGGCAATGGAAATGTCTTGTCGGTGGTTGGCTGATAGTTCAGCGATTAAATAAACGGGGTGTTCAGGTCCGATGGGGCGTTGTCCGATGCGAATCATAGTCCGGTCTTTTTTTGTTCCACATGCTGGTTCAGAGCAAATAAGGCTTCATGCCCTTTAAATCTGGGCCACATGTCTTCATAGCTTAAGCACTCATGAAGTAGAAGTTCTTGCATAGATCGAGTGATGACCAAGAGGTCTTCGGCCGTATCTAAGGTAAGTCGTATTTGGCTGAAGTTGTGGTTGTGCCGCACCTGGGCCTGGTATGTAGCCGGGGTGTTTCCGGTGTACATGTAAGGTGTAACATGTTCACGTTCAGCCGCGTGTTGAGCTTTGGCCTGGGCTTCGAGCAGCAATTCGGTCGAGAAGATTTCCATGTCCATGCCGCGTGGATAGGTACGCTCCAGGCTGTTTGAAACATAGGTTCGGCCTTGTTCTAATGTAGCATAGAGCTGCAATCCCTGTTGAATGATATCGGCGCAAACCAAGGGGCAATCGGCGGTGATGCGCACAACGTGCTTCAAGCCAAGGGCGGAAGCGGCACCGGAAAATCGAGACAGCACATCGGTTTCACTCCCTCGAAAAACAGGCCAACCCAGCTTATTTCCCAGTTCTTCCAGTCGGTCGTCTTGTGAACCGGTGGAGGTGGCAAGTACAAGGGGCAGGTTTAGAGCGCGTAAGCGATGGTCTATCCATTCCAACGGAGATTTACCTAAAATGGGCATGGAAACTTTTCCGGGCAGGCGGGTGGAGCCCATCCGAGCCTGAACAACAATTCCGGTATGCGCCGCTATGGTTGTCATAGCCAATTATGCGCTTGGATTTTCCTGGAAAAAGGACCGAATGGAATGTACCACATGCATCAGCTGTTCTTGGCTAAGCGAGGGGTACATGGGAATGCTGAGGCATTCCTGATAAAATTGTTCTGCCTTAGGGAACAAACCCGGGCCATAGCCAAAGGCAGTGCGGTAGTGTGGCATTAAATGCAAGGGGAAATAATGTACCTGTGCAAAAATCTGTTTTTCGCGCAGGTAATCGTATAGGGCTTTTCGTTGTTGAGTTCGGATTACGTACAAGTGCCATGCATGGGCTTCGGTTTCTTCTTCCGAATCGGCATGGGGAAGCTGCAGGTCGCCGATTCCTTGCAGGTGTGTGTGGTAAAACCGAGCAATTTCTTTGCGGCGCTGCAGTCCAGATTCCGCACGGTTCAATTGACTTAAACCCAGGGCGGCTTGCATGTCGGTTAATCTGTAATTGTAGCCCAATTCTTGCATTTCCATGTACCACAATGGGTAGGCATCTGAATCGTTCAAGCTGGCATCGGCTAGGGAAGGAGGATTGCTGAATCGGGTTTGATCGCGGGTTATTCCGTGGGTGCGCAAGGTGAGTAGGCGCTGATATACCTCTGGGTTGGCTGTAGTAATCATGCCACCTTCGCCGCAGGCGATGTGCTTTACGGGGTGGAATGAGAAAATAGCGGCATCGGCCAAGCTGCCATCGCCGCAGCGAAATCCGTTGAGGCCTTGCCGTTCTGCGCCGGGAGCATGGCAGGCATCTTCCAATACCCAGGCGCCGTACTGATTTGCTATGGAACGGATTCGGGGCAAATCGGCAGGGCGACCTGCAAAATCGACGGGAATGATGCCTTTAATTTTACTGCCGTGTTGCTCAAACAAGGCTTGGATGGCTTCGGGTAGAATGGTGCCAACCTCGTCGGTTTCGGCAAAGAGTACGGTGGCTCCTGCATACAAAGCGCAGTTCCCGCTGGCAGCAAAGGTAATGGGCGAAGTGATGACCAAATCGCCGGGCTGCAAGCCCAGGGCAAGGACAGCCAAATGCAAAGCGGCGGTGCCATTGGCCACAGCAACGGCATAGGGCGCGCCAATGTAGGCAGCAAATGCCCTTTCAAATTCTGCAATTTTAGGTCCTTGAGTCAGGAAGTCGGATTGCAGCGCTTCAGCTACGGCTTGCAGGTCTTCCGGAGAAATTTCTTGACGGCCATAGGGAATGGGGAACATGCTCACAGGGGTTTAAATTCGGGGTCGATGTGCTGGCAAATTAGGGCCCGAATGTCTTCTACACTTAGCCATTCGGTATTGTTCCCACTGCTGTAGCGAAAGCCTTGTTCTACTTTTTTGGCCTTGAAATGACCTACAAAATCCTCTAAATTGAAGTTGGGCACTTGCGGAAGAATCGCGTAATAGGGCCCCATATCGTAGGTGCTGAAGGAATCTGCTTCGGTAATCATTTCTTCGTGGATTTTTTCGCCCGGCCGAATGCCAATGATTTCGGGTTCGATGGAAGGCGCGATGGCTTTGGCCACATCTAAAATTCGGTAGGATGGAATTTTTGGAACGTACAGTTCTCCGCCCCATTGGTGTTCCAGGCCAAAGAGCACCATGTCCACACCTTCGTCCAACGAAATGTTGAAGCGGGTCATGGTTGCATCGGTTACGGGCATTTTGCCTTTTTGCCGAATGTTTAAGAAGAATGGAATAACAGAGCCTCTAGAGCCCATGACATTGCCATACCGAACCACTGAAAATCGGATGGGGCGCTTACCACGAACGTTGTTGGCGGCAATAAAGAGTTTGTCCGAGCACAATTTCGTGGCTCCGTACAAATTAATGGGCGCAGCGGCTTTGTCGGTTGACAACGCCACAACGCGGGTAATTTGGGCATCAAAGGCAGCCGCGATGACATTCTCGGCGCCCATAATGTTGGTTTTTATGAATTCCGATGGGTTGTATTCGGCGGCGGGGACTTGCTTTAGGGCAGCGGCATGCACCACCATGTCTATGCCTTCAAAGGCACGAGAAAGGCGTTCTTTGTCGCGCACATCGCCTAAAAAGAACCTCATCTTTTTCAATTCAGCCGGACTGAACTCCTGCTGCATCTCGAATTGCTTCAATTCATCGCGGCTAAATACCACGATGCGTCGCACATCCGGGTACCGATTCAAAAGGGTATGTATAAAGCGCTTGCCGAAGGAACCTGTGCCGCCGGTCACCAAAATGGCTTTATCTTCGAAAATACTCATGGGAAAAGGGTTGTTTTTTAAAGGCGTCAATGTACGAGTTTGGCGTGAGATTTAAGATTTCCGCGTGTTGCTTCTCTGCCAAATCCGACAGCACCCAATACGATTGAAAACTGTATAAAAATTTTTGCAGCACCTCATGCAGCCTTCTGGGGC
Organism: Bacteroidota bacterium; assembly: GCA_027621385.1. Classification (GTDB taxonomy): domain Bacteria; phylum Bacteroidota; class Bacteroidia; order CAIKAF01; family CAIKAF01; genus CAIKAF01. Next base: position 6,280 of record JAQCBQ010000036.1, read on the forward strand.
GGAATGTGGTGTGGTTCATGTGTGCGATTTGTTTGCCCTCGTCGTAAAAATGCTGGTGATCTAGCATTACCCGATTTTCGTTGTCCACGTGTAGGGTTTGCAGCCAAGAATGTTCAGCGCCAACCATATACACCTGCCGAATGCGGGTGCGCAAGGCCATGGCTATAGCAGGAATTAACACATTGTGAGGTCGGGGCAGCCCCCAGCCATGTAGGATGGCAAAACGGCAAAACCCGGCCGAGCCTTCCAGTGGGGTGGCATTGTAGCCGCAGGCACTCAGCATGGGATTTGCTGAAAGCAAGGACTTGAACGCAGGTGCTTTTAGCGTTGGATATGGCACAAACAAGACCATGGGCCATTGGGTTTGCTCTGCCAATCGGGCATACAGGTTGCGTTTGCTTTCTAGGATGTTGTCGGGAATGGATTGTTCCGGCAAAAAGGTCAGTTCAGGTGCGCCAATCACATAGGCCGATGGCTTAATGCGTTGAAAGTCGGCCGAAAGGCAGAAATAGTTGACGGCGCAGTACACTTGATTGAGGGGCTCTTCCGGGAACTCGGAAATAATCTGCTTTAGCGAAGGTCCATTGCCCAAAATCCACCAGGTTGAGGCGGTTTTCACCTTCGGGTTGAAGGGTTTAAATTTTTTCGAGAGCCAGAGGTATTTTACCAGGCTCAGCAGCATGTGCAGCCATTGCATGCGCAAATATACGCTACGCCCATTGATATCGGTTTGTTTTTAAGCAGAATGCAGATGGATGGCGAGATTTTATGTGTTTTGGTGTGGGGGTTTTTGGGCGGCTGCGGGCTTTCAGCGGTAGTCCGCGGTGGGCGGTGGGGGCGCCAGAGGGCTGTGGTGGCTCCTGACGTCGCCTCCTCGCCGCTCGGCGCCCAGCCCCCGCCCCCCTTGCGGGCAACCGGCTTCAATCCCTGCCGCAGGGCCTGGTTTTGCCTAGCAGGGCACTTGAGCTTAAAACAAGAATGATTTTTAGGGGGTTTTGGCAGAAAAAGAATAAAACAATCCAAGGATGATGGCCTGAGGGTTGGGGCCAGATCTAAACCGTTCTTCAAAAGCCAGTTGTAGGCTTAGTTCGTGGCTTTTGCCAAGGTCTAACGCGGTGTTTAATCCGGCCCGGTACCGATCGGGTTGGTCTCGGCCGTCTCGATTCAAGGGGAACCAGGTTTCTACAAAAAGGGTATGGCTAAGGGGACTTCGTGGCCAGAGGTATTTTATGCCTGCTTTGGTTCGAAAATGCAACATCCAAGGTTTGTTTACGCCGCCCAAGGTGGTGTATCGGGCCTGAAACCGAGTTCGAACAAAGGGCCTCCAGCGGCCCCAACGGTGCCGAAGTTCGATGTCAATTTGGGGGCGATGCCGAAGGTGCCAAGCATTGGTTTTATCGTCCAAGGATTGTGCAAATCGCCAGGCGGCACCGAAACGCAGGTTCCGAATGGGTTCGTAGGTTACCGATGGCTCTACCAAAAAGGCATCGGGCTTGGCTCCACCCGATGTCCAACGCTGTTGGATTTCAAGCCCCAACTCCCACTTTTGATTAAAGGCATAAGAGGAGGAGGCCCCCAACCACAATCGGGTGTCCTGGCCCTTTAGGGAAAGAACCAGGCTGCAAAAAAGAAAGAACCATTTAATCGTCGTCCCCATCGTCGCTCTGCATCGAATCATCGGATTCTGACCCCGGACTGCTGTGGTAATACAGGCGCAGAACAGCGGTATCTTTAAGGATGTTGTATTTAGCTACCGAAATGCGCTCGATGGGCAATCCTGTTTTTTCACGCAGCTCGGCAATCAATTCTTCTCTTCGGTTGGGGTGGGCTTTATCAATGCCTACATACACCAAGTTTTTTTCTTCCAGATTTTTAAACAGAGGCACTTTTTCTTTGACGGCAAACAGCAGCAGAATGGCCAGGTTTGAAGCCACCACTTCTGAAATGCTCATGGAACCTGCCGTTAAGGCATTGATGACAGCCATTCCAATGGTGGTGAACAAGTAGGTCATTTCACGGATGGGCATTTGCAAGGTTCGGTACCGAATGATTCCAAAAATCGCAAAAAGACCCAGGGCTAAACCCAGTTTAATCTTAATGTCGCTCAATAAAAAGCTGAGTAAAAACACCACCGCACCAATCAATAAAAAGGAAAAGGCATAGGTTCTTCGTTTTGACTTTTGGTAATACAACGGAAAGACCAATAGGACGGAGAAAAACAAATGGAGAGCGAGGGCTGCCAGCAAATGTTGGGTGGCCGGCCAATCCATGATGGGGATGGGATTTGAGTTCAACAACATGGCATTGCTCATGGATAAATGTATTGATAGGTTTTGGTGAATTGTAAAACGTCCTTGGCGTTGAACCGTTGGGTTTCGACTTTCAGGCCTTTATTCCAGCTGTGTACTTCATAGTACTTGAGTTCTCCTTTGGCATTGTATTTTTCTGTGCGTACCCATTCTCCGCTGCTTCCCTTTTTATCTACAATGGAATCAATTCGTATGGATTTGCCCGGTTTAATTTCTACTTCGGCCTTCCAAGTCCCGTCTTCAGCGCGGTAAAATTTTTGATGCTTTTCAATTTCTCCCGTTTTTGAATATCGAATTTGTTCAATCAGTTGACCTTGTGCATCGTACCAATCTTTTCGTTCGGGGCTTCGTTCTGCGCCTAAAGCGGCAGGAATGGATTTGGTAACCATGCATGATTTGACCTGAGCTTGCCGCAGGTCTTTTGGCGATTGAGCCATGCCTATGGCCGGAAGAAACAGGTACAGGGCTAGAATTCTGAAGGTCATTTTGGCAGATTTAGCAGGGGCGCTGTGGTTACGGGCGATTCGGATGAGAGCGTGACTTCAACATACACAGGCATTAGGCCGGAGGGTTGAGTGCCGGAAGAGTCGCGGGCATATCCAAAAACCCGGTAAGTTCCCGGTTGCAGGTGCTCGAATTTATAGCGGCCCTGCGGATCTGTTCTAAAATCTTCCGAATAAATTTCTTCATCTCCATAAATCAAATAGACCCGTTCTTCGGGTAGGGGATATTCGGCAATTAAATTGGTAAAGGTGAGGTTGTATTTTTGAGCAATGACTTGTCCTGTCAGGGTTAAATCGCCGCCTGAGCCTTCTGAGTTTGAGCAACCTGATAAGGCAAGGACGCCAACAAGAAACAAGCAAACCCAATGGAAGCCTTGGTGTACCTGTCGCCGCAATTGCTTCATTATTAAACGTATGTGTGGCATGAGTTTGGGTTCGCAGGTCGGTTTGTTAAGCGCAAGTTAAGAACTTTTGCTTTGTTTTAGGCTTTTGGGGCTGCGGTTGAGGTATGAATTGGTTTTTTAACTGAGGGCGCTTGCGGCAGGGATTGAACTAGGTAGCCCGCACACAGGGCAGCGGCTGGCGGCGCGCGGCGAGGAGGCGACTTTAGGAGCCACCACAGCCCGCTGCTGCCCCGCTGCCCGTGGCGGACTACCTGTGAAAGCCCGGCTGCCGCCCCAATAAAAACCTCAAGAATCGGTGTGCGAAGGGAAAATGGATTGCAACTGCTGCATCAATTTTTCGGGCGCTTCGCCTTCCTGCTGAAACCAGTCTGACAGCTGTTGTTTAATGTGCTGCTGTGCGTCTGCCTGCAAAACGTGCTGAAGCCAGCGCTGTGCCTCTTGCTTGGAATTCAGGATGCTACCGGCCTGCATGCGCAAAAAGGCCTGAGCCTCTCGGCTGTGCGTGCAATTGGGACCAAAGGAAATCGGAATGCCTGCAGCTGCGGGCTCTAAACTGCTGTGGATGCCCCGTCCGAATCCGCCGCCCACATAGGCGGCTTGAGCTTTTGAATACAAGCGACTCAGCACTCCAATGGTATCGATGAGAATGATGTTTGATTTGGTCTGCGGGCCGGGCTGAGTCCAGCGTTGTGCCTGTGGAAAAAGGGCTTGCAGCGATTCCATAAATTGGGATTGCAGCTGGTGGGGAGCAATAGCCCATAGCAAATCGCTGCGTTCCAGAATGATTTCTGACCAAATTCGGAGATCGGCAGGCCAAATGCTACCCAGAACAATGAGCTGTTTTCCCGATTCCAAAGCAATGTGTTCAGGCCAGTTTAATGGGTGGTTTTGTAAGGCCAGCGTGCGTGCCACCCGGGGGTCGCCTTCAACACTGACCTTCGTTAGTCCCAGCTGCCGGAGGAAGTCGGCGGAGGCCTGATCTTGGCAACTGATGAGCGCCAAATGCTGCATGCGTTGAATTAAAAATCGGGCTGTCCAATGTTTTAAGCGCTTTGACCGCCCGGCTCGGAACGCAAGCAGAGTTGAGGGAATGCCTTTTTCGTTGAGCACATCTAGGCAGAGCGGCCAAATTTCAGCTTTGGTGAAAATGGCCATTGCCGGATTGAAATGAGATAAGAATTGCAGAATGGGCTTTCGGATATCGCCGGGAAATCCAACAACGAAGCGGTTTCCGCTGTTTGGTTTTACCATTTTATAGCCCGAATTGGAATAAAAACTGATTAAAATGCGGTGGGAGGGGTGGCGGAGTTCCCAGATTTCAATTAAGGGAAGAATTTGTTCATACTCACCAAGCGAGGCACAATGGAACCAAATGCAGGTCTGGTTGGAAGGAACTGCAGGCCAAGGGTCTTGGATCATTTGCCGGCGACCTTTCGCACCCGAATGCCAAGGCGCAGCCAGGCGGATGATGTATTCCCAAAGAATTATGGCCCACTGGTATGCCCACATTTGCTGTTATTTAAAATCGATGTATTCTCGCTTTGAGCGGGGGTAGAGCGGGAAAAACCAGCCGGCTTTAAGGCCAATCCAAACATCGCTTCGGAATCCGGTGGGAAGCGTTCCAATGTCATATTGATACACCCGAAGATGTTCTTGAAAGCCTTGAACAACTTCGAGTCCGAAGTAAAAATTGATGCTTTGGTTGTTGGACATCAGTTGGTAGCCCAGCCATTGGCTCAGATAAAAACCGGTACTGAGTCGGTCGTAGCCTTTATCGTAAGGGGCTGCAAGCTGAGGGATCAGACCACCTGAGGCGCGCAAGTCGTACCAAGTGCTGAGGTATCCGGCGCCAAAACGTAGGGCAAACCCAGAGTTGCCGTTGGGTTTTCCGATGGGCAATACTTTTCCCAACCAGCCGCCGGTCATAATGCCTTGAAATGTGGCCGCAATGCCGGGGAATGAGCCATCGCCGGCGATGAGGGGCAGAAGGTTTGATGCAAATCCAGGTTCTTTAATTTGTTCTCCAAAAACAAAATGTGCGGACGCTCCCCACTGCCAACCTTTCGCGCTTTGCCGGAAAAAACCTCCACCTACAGGATATACCACCGAAACCCGTTCTGAAAAGGGGCCAATCGGCAGGCCAAAACCTCCGGAAACCTCAATGCTGCTCACCGATACACGTTGCATTTGGGGTACCTGGGAAAGGGCAGAGAAATGAGCCCCAAAAAGACTGAAAATCAACGGAAAATAAAGGCCTTTTTCTTTTATATGTTCAAAATAGTTCTTCAAGATATGCTACTTTTGTGCCAACTACAAAGCTATGCGTAAAATTCAGATGGTTGACCTTCAAGCGCAATTTGAAGAGATTCAGCCTGAAATTTCGGAGGCCTTCGAGCAGATTTTGACCGCCACGGCATTTATCAACGGCCCCGATGTACACTTGTTTAAAAAAGAATTATCGGACTATTTGGGTGGAGTCCATGTGGTGCCTTGTGCCAATGGAACCGATGCCTTGCAGATAGCAATGATGGCCTTGGGCTTAAAGCCTGGAGATAAAGTACTTGCTCCGTCTTTCACCTATGTGGCGACGGCTGAAGTGGCTGCCTTATTGGGTTTGGAACTTGTTTTTTGCGATGTGGATCCTAAAACGTTCAACATTTGCCCCAATTCGGCTGCCGGCATTTTGGAGCGGGAAAACATTAAAGCCATTGTGCCGGTGCATTTGTTTGGGCAATCGGCCAATATGGATGCCATCATGGCTTTAGCAGCCCAATACAATTGCTTGGTGGTTGAAGACATGGCTCAGGCGATTGGTTCATTTTATCAGGGAGAGGAGGTGATGGGATTTGCGGGCTGCATAGGACATGCTGCCGGGACTTCTTTTTTTCCTTCCAAGAATTTAGGTTGCTATGGAGATGGAGGGGCCATGTTGAGTCCAGATTCTGAGGTTGCTGCCCGCATGCAAATGATTGCCAATCACGGTCAAAGCGCCTTGTATTATCACGATGTGGTTGGGGTGAATTCTCGGCTTGACACCTTGCAAGCAGCAGTATTGCGGATTAAATTGAGGCGGTTAAAGGAATACACCAAAGCTCGGCAACAGGCCGCGGCCACCTACGACGCCATGTTGGGAGACATTGATGGGTTGCATGTTCCCGTTCAGGACAGCAAATCTACCCATGTATTTCATCAATATACCTTGACCTTGTCAAGGCCGGGCAGGACCGAGTTGATGCAGTATCTTGAAAGTCAGGGAATACCCGTAAAAATTTACTATCCGGTTCCCTTGCATTTGCAAAAGGCCTACAACCATCAAGGGTATACGGTTGGGGCATTTCCAATTTCAGAGCACCTGTGTGAGCATGTTTTGAGTTTGCCGATGCACACCCACCTTCAAGCCGATCAATTGGAATATATAGCCGGCCATGTACGGCGTTGGTTTTCAAATCATTAATTCAAAAGAACTTAATTTATGAATGTTTGTGTAATTGGAACGGGATATGTAGGACTGGTTACAGGCACTTGCCTGGCTGAAACCGGGAATCAGGTAATATGTGTTGATATCGATAAGCAGAAAGTTGAGAACATGAAACAGGGCATTGTGCCCATTTACGAACCTCAGCTGGATGTTTTTTTTGAGCGGAATTTAAAACAGGGCCGCCTGCATTTTACCACCGATTTGGCCGAAGGAGTTCAGCATGCCGATATTTTATTTTTGGCTTTGCCCACACCTCCGGGCGAAGATGGTTCGGCCGATTTGAGTTATGTGCTGGGTGTGGCTCGGCAGCTTGGTCCCATGCTGAAGTCGTATAAAATTATCATAGATAAGAGTACAGTGCCTGTAGGTACGGCAGATTTGGTTCGTGCTGAGATACAGCAGCATGCCAAGGTAGAATTCGATGTGGTTTCAAATCCGGAGTTTTTGCGGGAAGGCTTTGCTGTTGAAGACTTTATGAAGCCAGATCGAATTGTAATTGGAACTGAAAGTCCGAAGGCTCGAGAGATTCTGAACGATTTGTATGCTCCCTATGTGCGGCAGGGGAATCCCATTTATTTTATGGATGAGCGCTCGGCAGAAATGACCAAATACGCCGCAAACTCTTTTTTGGCGACGAAGATTTCATTTATGAATGAAATTGCGCGTCTATGTGAACGGGTGGGAGCCAATGTAGATCAGGTGAGGTTGGGCATAGGCAGCGACGAACGCATCGGCAAGCGCTTTTTATTTCCGGGGTTGGGCTATGGTGGAAGTTGCTTTCCGAAGGACGTTCAGGCCTTGGTGCATACGGCCAATCAAAACGAATACGATTTCAAAATTCTTCAGGCGGTGATGGATGTCAATCAAAGCCAAAAGTCGTTTTTTGTTCAAAAAATCTTACATCATTTTCAAGGGGATTTAAAAGGTAAAAAAATTGCGCTTTGGGGTTTGGCCTTTAAGCCAGATACAGACGACATTCGTGAAGCGCCAGCCTTGGACGTTATTGAGGCTCTTAATTCAGCCGGAGCCCAGATTGTAGCTTTTGATCCGGAGGCGATGGAGAATGTGCGGCAGGTATTGGGTGATGCCATTGGATTCGCCAATTCCGCCTATGAAACCTTGGACGGCGCAGATGCCCTTGTGATTGCCACGGAATGGGGTGTTTTTCGGAATCCCAACATGGATGAAATTAAAACCAGGATAAAAACGCCCTTGGTGTTTGATGGCCGAAATATTTTCCAGCCTTCAAAAATGAAGTCGCTGGGTTTCCAATACATTAGCATAGGGCGATAGCTCTCCATTTTATGAAAAAACGAGTTTTAATAACCGGCGGAGCCGGATTTCTAGGTTCGCATCTGTGCGATTACTTTATTGCCAAAGAATATAGGGTGGTTGCCATGGACAACCTAATCACCGGAGATATTCGAAACATTGAGCACTTGTTCTCTCATCCTGATTTTGAATTTTATCACCACGATGTTTCAAAGTTTGTGCATGTGCCTGGTGAATTGCATTACATTCTTCATTTTGCCAGTCCGGCTTCTCCCATTGACTATTTAAAGATTCCAATTCAAACCTTAAAGGTTGGCTCCTTGGGCACCCACAACCTATTGGGTTTGGCGAAGGCTAAAAATGCTCGAATTTTGGTGGCATCAACCTCTGAAATTTACGGAGATCCCTTAGTTCACCCCCAAGATGAAGGATATTGGGGCAATGTAAACCCCATTGGTCCTCGTGGAGTGTACGATGAGGCCAAGCGGTTTCAAGAGGCCATTACAATGGCATACAACCGCTTTCATAAGGTTGAAACCCGGATTGTCCGTATTTTCAACACCTATGGTCCACGCATGCGGCTAAACGATGGTCGGGCTTTGCCCGCATTTATTGGTCAGGCTTTGCGCGGAGAAGACCTTACCGTATTTGGCGAAGGCAACCAAACTCGATCGTTCTGTTATGTCTCAGATTTGATTGAGGGAATATATCGATTGCTGTTGAGC
>JAQCBQ010000037.1 GCA_027621385.1 Bacteroidota bacterium
TTTAAGGAGGATTAGGGGAATATTAACTGTTTACTTAATGATATTTAAAAGTTCTACCTCGAAGACCAATACAGAGCCGGGTTGGATTGGAGAACCGGGAGGCGGGGTATTTCCATACGCCAAATCCCCAGGAATAATAAATCGGAATGTAGAACCTACAGGCATCAGCTGCAAGCCTTCAGTCCAGCCGGGAATTACTCCATTCAAAGGGAAAGTAGCTGGCTCCCCACGGTCGTAGCTGCTATCGAAAACAGTACCATCAATTAGGGTTCCGGTGTAGTTCACAGAAACTTTATCGGTGGCGGTTGGTTTAGGGCCTTTACCCATAACCTTCACTTCATATAACATGCCCGAAGCCGTTTTTTGCATTCCTGGCTTTTTGCTTTCGGCAGCCATAAATTCCTGGCCCTCGGCAATTGTAGCCGCAGCGCCTGCCTCAGCTTGTTTGGCCTGCTTCGCCATCATTTGAGCTTGAAATTCCTCAAAGGCAGCCTGCATTTCATCTTCAGTCAACAATGGAATGGCAACTGGATTTATTCCATCTTCTAGGCCTCTTGAAATGGCCTTTAAATCTAATTCTAAACCAGCCTCTGCGACATTTTGAGAAATATCTAAACCTATCGAGTAGCTCATTTTCTGGTCAATGGAAGACAAGGAAGGGGCAGAAGAGGAAGAAGAACCCGCTCCACCCACGCCTTTAATGTGGGGGGCGATAATCAACGCCACGATAGACATCAATTTGATAAGAATGTTCATGGATGGACCAGAAGTGTCTTTGAATGGATCGCCGACTGTGTCGCCTGTTACAGCAGCCTTATGCGGGTCAGACCCTTTGTAATAGGTTTCTCCATTGATTTCAACTCCTTTTTCAAAACTTTTCTTTGCATTATCCCAAGCTCCGCCGGCATTGTTCTGGAACATTCCCATCAAAACACCCGAAACGGTAACACCGGCCAAAAGCCCACCCAACACTTCAGGGCCAAAGATAAATCCAACCACAATGGGAACGAGCAAAGCAATGGCGCCGGGAGCTACCATCTCGCGCAAGCTCGCCCGAGTAGAAATTTCAACGCACTTTTCGTATTCTGGTTCTGCTTTGTATTCCATAATTCCTGGAATTTCGCGGAACTGCCTACGGACTTCATTTACCATATCCATGGCGGCACGACCAACGGCAGCAATGGCAAGAGCAGAGAAGATAAAAGGAATCATAGCCCCTACAAACAATCCGGCGAGTACATTTGCCTTGTAAATATCAATGGCATCGATGCCAGCTATACCTACAAAAGCGGCGAATAGAGCTAAAGATGTCAGGGCAGCAGAGGCAATAGCAAACCCTTTACCCGAAGCGGCTGTTGTGTTTCCAACGGCATCAAGGTTATCGGTGCGTTCGCGAACTTCAGCTGGCAAACCACTCATTTCAGCAATACCACCCGCATTATCGGCAATGGGACCGAAGGCATCAATGGCCAATTGCATGGCCGTGGTGGCCATCATTCCGGCCGCTGCGATAGCAACTCCGTATAAACCAGCCAACTCAAATGCTCCGAAAATACCTGCAGCCAAAATAATGATGGGCAACACCGTTGATTCCATTCCTACAGCCAAACCTCCAATGATGTTGGTTGCATGGCCGGTAGAGGACTGACGCACAATAGACATAACAGGTCGTTTGCCCATAGCCGTATAGAATTCGGTCACCATGCTCATTAAAGCGCCCACAATCAGGCCCAGCAGAACGGCTCCAAAAATGCCATCTCTGGTAAATTCAGTACCGCGCAAAACCAATGTTTCGTTAGGAACCAACCAATTAATCAAAAAATAAGAGCCAATCAAAGTGAAAATCATCGATGCCCAATTGCCCATATTTAGCGCCTTTTGAACAGAGCTATTTTCGTTTGAAATTCGAACAAACAAGGTTCCAACAATAGAAAAAATCAAACCCATTCCTGCAATGATCATGGGCAGTAAAATCAAGGAAAGTCCACCCACCTGATCGGCCACCAACACCTCACGACCCAACACCATCGTAGCAAGAATTGTAGCAACGTATGAACCAAACAAATCCGCTCCCATACCTGCAACATCTCCCACATTATCACCCACATTATCTGCAATGGTAGCAGGGTTTCGAACATCGTCTTCCGGAATTCCGGCTTCCACTTTTCCAACCAAATCCGCTCCAACATCAGCTGCTTTGGTATAAATACCACCGCCTACGCGTGCAAACAAGGCAATCGACTCGGCACCCAATGAAAAACCGGCCAATACTTCCAATGCCACCTCCATGCTATGAGCATCAAAAGCGGCATCGGTTCCAACACTAAACATTTGATAAAAAACAATAAACAGGCTGCCTAAGCCCAAGACGGCTAGTCCGGCTACTCCAAGTCCCATAACAGCACCGCCGGTAAAGGAAACATTCAAGGCTTTGGCCAAAGAAGTCCGAGCCGCTTGAGTGGTACGAACGTTGGCCATAGTAGCCACCTTCATTCCGATGTAACCGGCAAGAGCACTAAAAACGGCTCCTATTAAAAAAGACAAGGAAATTACCCAGTGTGAGTTTTCCGTCATGGTGCCCGACCATGCAAGAACCACAGCTGCAATTACAGCAAAATAGCCCAGCAATTTCCATTCGGCACGTAAAAAAGCAATGGCTCCTTTGGCAATATAGCCGGCCAGCTTTTGCATGTTATCGTCGCCAGCATCCTGCTTGGCAACCCAGGCGTATTTAATCGCCATCACCAAAATACCTACCAATCCTAGGGCAGGAATCATGTACATCATCAAATCCTTCATGTGTATCGAATCAGTTTAATCTAATAGACAGGGGGCAAAAGTAACCCTTTGGGTTGAATTTACAAAGGACTGAACAACAGCTTTCGAGCCAATCTATAAAATTCGTATGCTGGTTTAGAAGGAGGTCTAAGCCGGAAGGTAGCTTAAAAATTCTGAACGGGGTATTTCACGGGCTCCAAGGCTGGCTAGATGTTCAGAATGGATTTGACAATCAATCAAATCGAAGGTTCCGGTTTGAACCAATTCGATTAAGGCCAATTTTGAGGAATTGCTGGCCTTACTGAACATGCTTTCCCCAGAAAAAACACGACCTACCTTTACTCCATACAGCCCCCCCACCAAGTTTTCGCCCTCCCAAACTTCAACACTCATGGCCTGATTTTGCTGGAAAAGCCGAAGGTAGGCTTCCTGCATTTCAGGTAAAATCCAGGTGCTGTCTTGATCGGTCCTTGGAATTTGAGCGCATTGTTGAATCACCTCTTGAAATGCAGTATTATAGGTCACCCTAAAAGTCCCTTTGCGCTGGCATTGGCGCATGGACTTTGACACCTTTAATTCCTTGGGGAACAGGACAAATCTGGGGTCTGGACTCCACCACAAAATAGGAGAACCTTTACTAAACCAAGGAAAAATACCCAGTCGGTAAGCGGTAGAAAGACGTTGAGGAGAAAGCGAACCTCCCATTGCGAGCAATCCATCGTGGCGGGCCTGACTTAAGGGAGGAAATGGGTCATCTCGAAATAACTTTTCTACGGGCATAATTGAAAAACATTCAATGAATAGGAACTTAAAAGTAGGAAAATTGGGGCTTAGGTTTTGGGGTTTTGAGGGGAAATTAGCCAAGATGCGGCTGCGGGCGGGATTGAAGAAGCTTGCCCGCAAGGGGGCCGGAGCCTGGCCCGCGTGGCGCGGAGGCGACTTTAGGAGCCACCGCAAGCCCGCTGGGCCAGCCTTCCGGCCACCGCGGACAAGCTCTGAAAGCCCGAAACCCGCCCAAAAAAAATCACAATTTTACCCAATGACTGCTAAATACAGGCCGATTGTTTTCCAGCACAATAAAAACATAACTGCCTGAAAGCAAATTTGTTGTGTTAATTTCAATTTCAGTGCTTGAGGGCCCGCTAAACCGCTGCTCTGCAACAATTTTACCCAGGTTGTCCAGCAGCATATAGCCCCCCTGTTCCAGCGCTGACGGAAGGCGCATTTGAATGAAATTCTGACCTGGATTCGGGAAAATACGGACTGCATTGGCATGGGTTTCCGGCAAACCGGCATAGCGATCGATCAGGGCCAATATGCTAAACCGCACATCAATCCCCCAATTGTAATGCATTGGAGTCCAAGTATTTAAATAAAATTCCCAGGTTTGCTTGCCCTGGTTCCCGGCAAACGTGGACCACAGAGCCAGCGTATCTGAAGGATGCAGCAAATCCAAAATAAGTCCGGCGGCAAAATTCCGGATGGCCAAATCAGAACCGGGTTGCCACAGGTAAACGGAGCCGTCAAATACCGAAGAAGTATCGATGTTGGACAGCGGAATGGTATCGGCCTTCAGCAAGGTTTTTGGCATGAGCCTTCCGCTGTCGGGAACCGTGGTAACGCTGTCCATGTCGTACCAAGCCAAGATGGCTCTTGAGCTATCTGCAACCGTGCTGTTCAGCGCCTTTTTGGCGAACCAAAACACGAAGCCTTCTACTCCGCATGCAGAATCAATATCGAATTCCTGCAGCTTGGCGTATTCTCCATACCCACTGTTGCCCGACATATACCCGCCGTTGGGAGAGCCGTACAAGGTCAGGCTATCGCTTAATATCTGAACGTTTAAGGTATCTGTAGTTGCCTTCAGCCCCGGAAAAGAAGTGCCGGCCCAGGTCCGGTACGGGGTGGGTATTGGCCATTTGATTGCTTGAGCCGATGCTGAAGCCAAGTTCAGCGCAAGCATTGAAATAAGAATTAATGCACGCATACTTTTTCTCTACCTATGTAATTTTCTTTTTGTACCACCAAGGTATAGCACCCGGGAGGTAAGGACTGGCAAGCGATGCTTGCAAGGCCGAAACCCTTCAGCACTTCTCGCCCAAATGCATCATACATATGCCATGCGGCAGCAGGCAAGCCCAGACTCATTGTTGCTGAGCAGGGATTCGGAAATGCCAAAGTTGATTGCTGAACTTGTATAATGGGCGTTGAAAGTCCCGAAGCCGTTATAGCCAATGCCATATCCCAGGTTTGAATGGGATTGGCGCCGTCGCTGCTGTCCAATTGTCCATTGGAATTGCAATCGGTAAAAAAATCGCCCCCGGCAGGAGTTGGAATCAACAAATTATATCCCTGCCAATACGCGAACGATTGGGGATAAAATTCTGACGTATCGGCCTGTATGCGTGTTCCGCAGGTATCTTTAATGGGGTGACGGCCCGCGAGCTGAAGGGTATCTCCAAGGCCCAAGTTCAATACCGAAACCCGCACCGCCCAAGGCTGTCCGGGAGAAGGAGCCGCGTTGATGGGCACCCAAATCCGTTGGGCTTGTGGAGCCATCGAAGAGTTCCATTCCAAGGTATCGCTGAACCAGGTTGAACCGGAAGGATAGCCTTGCCCATTCAACGAAAGAAATTCAATGGTCCAGCGGGTAGGGTGTTGACTGGTTTTGCTGTGCTGCATCAATAAGCCCAAGGAATCGATGTGGGCATCGGTCAGCGCGGAGGCTGAAACGCCGGGGGTAAAAGGGCCAACCAAGGTATCAAACACCGCTATGGCATAAGAAATCGACGTGTCTGAAGATTGACCCGGCATGGATAAAGGCCAAAATCGAAGCAATCCTCCTTCCGTTTCTGAGGCATTGATGTAAGCCGGGCCAGACTTTAAGGTTGGCTCATCGACAGGCAATGTAGAAGATTGGACAGCATGCATTGGCCATGGCCAAGACTGTGCGTGGCTGTAGGCCCATACCATGAACATGCAACATAGCGCAAGGCTTCGCGTCATAGGTTCAGGAATCGAGGGTTTTCCAGTACCCGCCGTATGCCTTCTTCCAACGAAATTCGGGGCCGGCTCAACAAGGAATCCATCTTTGTGGTATCGGGCAGGCGTCGAGTCATATCGCCCTCTTCCAAGGGAGGCAAATGATGAATTTCACTGCTGGATTTGGTAATGGACAGAATGGTTTGAGCCAACTCTAAAATTGTAATTTCATTGTTGCCCCCCACGTTTACCACGTCGTTGATGTACGAATTGGTAACAAACGCTTGATGGCAGGCATCAATATTATCTTGAATGAAGCAAAATGTACGGGTTTGATCGCCTTCGCCATAAATGGTAATGGGCTCATTGCGTAGGGCCTGCCGCAGGAATCGGCTCATGACAAAATCAGGGCTTTGCTTTGGTCCATAGGTGTTGAAAAAACGAAAAATGGTATAATCCAATCCGTACTCTTGCTGATAAGAACGTAGGAAGGATTCCCCAATGTTTTTAACCACAGCATAGGGTAAGCGGGAATTGAGTGGCGTGGTTTTTTCATTTTGAGGGAACTCTACCGGTTCTCCGTACACTTCAGAAGAGGAGCTAAAAAACACCCGTGAAACCCCCGTATTTTTTGACAGTTCGAGAATATTCTCAATGCCTCGAATATCGCGCAGCACAGAAACGGGGTTGTTGAGGGTTCGTTTCACTCCAACCAAAGCGGCATAATGAAATACAAAATCAAAATGGTAGGCATAAAATACCCCGGAAATATCTCTGAATTCATTGACATCGGCCTTAATGAATCGAAGATTTGGATACAGTTGGGTAGAGGGCAACTTATCTGGATTTCCAGTACGAAAGTTATCAACTACCACCACTTGATTGTCGGGGTTTTGAGCCAATTTCTCGGCCATATTACTCCCAATAAATCCGGCACCTCCGGTCAATAATATGGTTGTTTTGCTCATATAAGTCGTTTTAAATAGCTTCCATAGCCGCTTTTTTCTAAAGGTGCGGCCAATTCCATCAGTTGATTGTGGGTAATAAATCCCATTCTCCAGGCAATTTCTTCAATGCAGCCAATTTTCAGTCCTTGCCGTTCTTCTATAACCTGAACGTATTGCGAGGCCTGCATCATAGAAGCGAAAGTGCCGGTGTCTAGCCAGGCTGTTCCCCGTTCCAATTTTTGTACTTTCAATTTACCCCGGCGCAGGTACTCCAGGTTCACATCGGTAATCTCGTATTCCCCGCGCGGACTGGGTTTCAGTTCTTTGGCAATTTCAACCACCTGATTGTCGTAAAAGTACAATCCCGGAACGGCATAACTGCTTTTGGGTTGATTGGGCTTTTCTTCGATGGAAAGCACTTTCCCTTGCGCATCAAATTCAACCACGCCATAGCGCTGAGGATCGGTTACGTGATAGGCAAACACCAAACCGCCATCGCCGGGCGAAAGGGTTTTTAGCTGAGACCACAATCCGCTGCCATGAAAAATATTATCGCCCAAAACTAGAGCGACCGAATCGTTTCCTATAAAATCGGCCCCAATAACAAAAGCCTGAGCCAACCCATTGGGTACTTCCTGAATGGCATAGGTAAACGTACAGCCTAACCGAGTACCATCGCCCAACAGGCGTTTAAAGCCGGCTTGGTCTTCGGGGGTTGAAATAATCAAGATGTCCCGAATGCCGGCCATCATCAGCACCGACATCGGATAATAAATCATGGGCTTATCGTACACCGGCATCAGTTGTTTGCTAATGCCCAGGGTAATCGGGTACAAACGGGTGCCGCTTCCCCCCGCAAGAATAATTCCTTTCATAATTGTGAATCTTCTGTTTCGTCTTCGTCAGGTTCTTCGATAAACGGCAATTCTTTGGCCTCCTTGTGCAAGCCCATCAACAAGGCCGGCAAGACAGTTAAATTGGTAAACATGGCCACCAATAAAGTTAAGCTAACCAGCATTCCCAAAGCTACTGTTCCTCCGAAATCTGAAGCCATAAAGATAGAGAATCCAAAAAACAATATGATGGAAGTGTAGGCCATACTTAAGCCTGTTTCGTTTAAGGTAAGTAAGACCGCATCTTTTATATTCCCTTGTGTGGTAGCCAGCAATTGCCGGTACCTGGATAAAAAATGGATGGTATCGTCCACTGAAATTCCAAAAGCAACCCCAAAAACCAAGCAGTTGGAAGCCTTCAACGGAATTCCCGCCCAACCCATAACTCCAGCCGTAAAAAACAAGGGCAACAAGTTGGGTACCATTGAAATGAAGACCATTTTATACGATTTAAACAACATGGCCATTAAGACGGAGATAATCAAAATCGCCATGAGAAGGCTAACCATTAAGTTCCGAATTAAATAATCGGCCGATTTCATAAGCACAACGGCAGCCCCGGTAAAGTAAACCTGAACATCCTCATTTTCAAAAATGGTTTGAGCCAACCCTTCTGCTTTTCTGGTTAAGGCATTCAATTCAGGAGTGCCCATATCCGCCATTCTGGCTCGAACTCGGATGACCCTCCGGCTGGAATCCAAATAATCGTTCAACAATTCACCCGAGCCAAGCTTTGAGGAGGCCAAGGAAGCCCGAAGTCTTGATGCATCAAAGGAATTGGGCAATTCAAAATATTCCGGTGCTCCATTGTACATGCTTTGATTGGCATATTTAATCAGCTCAATCACCGACACAGACCTGGACAAGCCCGGCAATCCGGTAAGGCTGTCCTGCAAGGCATTGAGGTTTCTCCATAAACCACGGCTGCGCAATATGACTCCCGATTCGTTGGTTTTCACCATTACCTCAAAGGGCATCACACCTTCAAAATGCCGCTCAAAAAACTGCAAATCCTGATACGATTTGGATTGAACAGGCATGTCATCAGAAACTTTACCGCTGGGTTCAATCCGACTCATCCCCAACAGTCCAAAGCAAAACACCAAAATTGCAATACCAAATACCCAAGTTCTTCTGCGTTCAGTGGCACCTTGTAAAAATGAAGTTAACACCGCCACCCCTTTCCGTTCCAAGTGCTTCAAATGCCGGGGTTTAGGCTCGGGCAAAAAACTAAAAATTATAGGAGTCAATACTATTGAAAGGACAAACAATCCCATGATGCTGATAAAGGCCACCAATCCAAATTGCACCAGCAATTCTGATTTTGTTATGGCCAGCGTACCAAAACCAACCGCTGTTGTAAGATTGGTTAAGAAAATGGCTTTCCCCGTCTTAAACACCATCCGAGTTAGCGATTTCATTTGATTCCGGTGCCGGGCAAACTCCATATGGTATTTCGTAATCATGTAAACGGCATTCGGCACGCCAATCACAATCAATAAGGGCGGTATTAGTCCAATTAAGGACGTGATTTTGAAACCAAGCAGATGCAAGGCGGCGCCAGAAATTACCACTCCAAATCCAACCACCACCAACGGAACCGCTATGGCCCGGAGCGATCTAAAAAAGAACAGCAGCACCAACGAGGTCACCAAGGCCGCCAATACTACAAATAGTTTTATCTCGGCTGCAGATGCCCGAATGGTCTCTGTCCGAATGTAGGGAAGCCCGCTGATGTGTACCGGCAAGGCCTGCTCTGCCTGATACTGGTCAACAATCTGCTTCAGCTCAAAAACAATGGCCTCACGGCGCGCTGTATGAATGACCTGCTCATCCAGACCCACAAACATGACAAATATGGATTTCTCTGCATTCCAAAGGACTTCCCGATAAAATGGCAAGCTATCCAAATCGGAAATTGAAGCAGGTTTTCCGCCTGCCGATTTAATTTCAAACCGCTGACCGGCATACCTTAATTTCCACAGACTTCGGGGCGACAGCGTCCATTCAATTTTTTCTACCCGATTCAAGCGAGATTCAAGGCTATCCCATGCCCTAAAGGCCTTCGGAGAAAAAAAATCGGGATGCTCAACAGCCAAAACCACTACATTGGCTTGCTCTCCAAATAATCCCAAAAATTCCTGGTACTGAACCATGGCCGAATCGCTGTCCGGCAAAACCTTCGCCGGCTCATAGCTCATTTGAACTCCACGGGCCTGCCAAGCGGCTAAACCAACCAAAACCATGACCCCCAGTAAGATGGGCCAACGGTTGCGCATTAAAAATGAGGCAAATCGAATCCACATGGCGCTGCGAAGGTACGGCATACGAACTATTTCGGCAAAATAGCATCTTTGTACTGTGGTTCGATTGCTCTTTTCTTTCCAAATTGCCTGGAGATACCTCTGGTCCAAGCAAAATAAAAATGTGGTTCACCTCATCACCTGGCTGTCCATTACAGCCATCGCTGTGGTTACGGCTTCGCTGCTTATTTTACTCTCGGCATTCAACGGACTGGAAGGAAAAATTACGGATGTTTTCTCTACGCTAAGCCCACCCTTACTGGCCGAACCCAGCACAGGAAAACGCATTGAGATCAGCCCAACAACCCTTCAAGCCCTAAAAGCCATCCCCGAAACCGATTGCATTGTTCGGGTGGTGGAGGAAAGCGCCTTAGCCTCATACGGACACCAACAACGGGTATGCCGCATCCGCGGTACCGATTCGCTGTATTTTAAAGCTTCAGGCATGAGCAATCTTCCCTGGCAAGGAGAAGCACCCGTAAACGGACTCCCGCCTGGCCAAGTTGCCATGGCAGAGGGTTTGGCCTATTTACTTGAATTTGAATCCGGACATTCCCTGAAATCCCTGCAGTTGCATTGTCCAAAATCGGGTGGCATTGACCTGCTGAATCCCTTCCGCGAAATGCAACCCTATGTTCAGAGTTTTTTTTACCTGCAAGACGAACTTAATTCAGCTTTGATTGTCGGTCGGCTTGATGATATTCAAGAACTTACGGGAGCCGGCGACCGAATTACAGCTCTGTATTTATACCCAAAACAGGGAATTGATGAAGCCGCCTGGATTTCGAGTATAGAACAGATTTTAGGCAGGGAATGGACGCTGAAAAGCAGAGAACAACAACACAGCTCCATTTATCAAATTCTTAAATCTGAAAAAATGGCAGTTTTAATCATTGTTGGTTTTATTTTATTGGTAGCCAGCTTCAATCTGGCCTCGGTGCAAACGCTACTGGCCGTTGAAAAGCGGAAAGATGTGACCTTGCTGTGGGCGCTGGGAATTGATTTCAAACAGGCTCGGCAGCTGTTCGCTTGGGTGGGAGCCTGGATTACACTGCTGGGCTCTGGCATTGGCTTAACCTTAGGATTCTTGGTGCTGGGCGCACAAATTAAATGGGGATTTTTCCCCATGAATGCGCTGGGCGAGCCCTTCCCCATCCGAATTCTAATGTCCGATTTGGCGCTCATTCTATCTCTTGTTCTGTCCATCGGTATGCTGGTTAGCAGTTGGCGGTCCGCCACCCTCCGCTTTTCCTCCACCTCGGCCATTCATTACCTGAAGTAGTAAGGTTTTTATTTTTGGGGGCGGTTGCGGGCTTTCAGCGGTTGTCCGCAGCCGCCCCAGAGCTGCCCAGCCGGCTTGCGTGGGCTCCTAAAGTCGCCTCCGCGCCTGGCGGGCAGCACTGGGCCTGCTTTGCGGGCAACCTGCTTCAATCCCTACCGCAAAGCGAATCATGACTTACACGACACATAAGCCTGAACTTCGAGTTAATAGGCGACAATAACAAGGCCATCGGCCCCCGGAGAGCCACTGGCCGTTAGGCCGCCCTGACCACCGCCGCCGGCATTGTTGCCGTAATTAAAATCGGCCGCCACGGGCACCACAACGGGAGCCGCCCCAAACCCGCCATTGGATTCGGTACCGCCTGAATTTCCATTCCATTGAGCCCCCAAAATTCCATTGGCAATGTACTGGGCTCCACCGCTTCCCGAACCGTTGTTGGTTAGGTTGGTTTGACCATTTCCGCCCCAATAACCACCACCGCCTCCTCCACCTCCACCACCGTCCCCACTAAAATTGGCTCCGGCTCCACCATTAAGGCTTCCCGTATTTCCATTGGGCTGATTTCCACCTCCGGGCGCGGCCACATTGTTGGCCGTACCTTCATTGCTTCCCCCTCCTCCGGCTCCACCCCCGGCCACCACCAAATAGGTATTCCCGTCCAACAAGCCCGACCAGCCTCCGCCGCCGCCACCTCCTCCGCTGCAAGGCTGAGTTCCCGCATTGCCACCAACTCCGCCCCCATTTACTCCACCCGCGCCCCCAAATCCATTTGGACCAGGACACGAAGAATTCGCACCCTGCCCTCCCCCTCCAACCGCTATGGTATAGGTTTGCCCCGGAACAAGCACCAAGCTGGCACTCAGGGCTCCTCCACTGCCTCCACCTCCGCCAACAGGCCCATCGTTCCCTCCCCCGCCTCCTCCAGCTCCAACTGCCAATACTTTAACCAAGGCCGCCGATGCCGTCCAGGAACTTTGCCCGGGAACTGAAAAGGTGACATAGGTGGGCTGAGGCGTGCTTATGGTATCGGTAGCCCCATAGGTGGTTCCCATGATGTTGCTGGCAAATGCCCTCAAATAATACGTGGTATTGCTCTGAATATTCAAAATAGGACTTGGTCCCATCGTCCCTACCCCACCCGAAATCAGAACTACCGAATCAGACAGTGTAGGAGGCGCCGATGTACTGTAACAAAAACCCCGCTGAGTAATGACTGAGCCCCCATCAGCAACCACCGTTCCATTGGCAAAAAATCCAAACGCAGCAACGGAAGTGGAAGGCTGAGTAGAAACCGTAGGCGGCTTAATGCAGGGCGCCTGCCAACCTAAATTTTGAGTGAAAAATTCAAGGCAATCCAAATCGGTATTGAAGATGGTCAACCCGACTACAGGGTTTGCAATCGAATCGCGTTGAGCTGAGCTTAATCTTGGAGGCAGAAACCCCTGATACTGAGCCCGAACCTCCAAGGCTGCAGAAGAAGCAGGTTGAGAGGGCTGACCGCTGCCAATCAGGACGCCCTGGGACCTTAAAACACCAGACAAAAAGAAAATCAGATAAATAAGCGTGCGTTTCATGGTTTAAAAATACACAACAACTCTGATTTTTTCCACCCAAAAGCAAAATCTCAGTTGATTGGGAAATACAAATGCTGCTGTTATCCTTCCTGTTGCAAATACCTGTCAATCAGTGCATGCCCCAAATACAGCAGGGGCGTAATGGCTAAGGCAATTCCCAACTTTATAACATAGGAGTTTGAGGCGATGCTCATCCATTCCGCCAAACTAATTTTCCCGGGCAAATAAAAGGCAACCCCTTGAACCAAGAAGGTATCGATTCCCTGCGAAACCAAGGTGGAGCCCGTTGCACGAAGCCAAATAAATCGCTTCCCGGTTCGGGCACGAATGCGGGTAAAAATCCACACATCTAAAAATTGAGAAACCAAAAAAGCAATCAGGCTCCCCACCATTATCCATTGAGATTGAAGGAAAACCCGCTGATATGTAGCATTGTCCACCGGCGAAAAATCCACAGCAGGCATTCCTCCGGTTATAAACAAGAGCAAGAAAGAATACACAATCAATCCGGCCGTTAAAAATGAAATTTGCCGTACCCCCTTTTTACCATAATACTCATTGATTAAATCTGTGGTTAGAAAAACCACCGGCCAAGGTAAAATTCCAACACTCAATGGCCATGGGCCCCATTCCATTCCCAAAAAAGTAAACGCAGAAATCTGTATTAATTTTCCCCCAATCAATTCGGCCACAATGGCATTGGTTAGAAAAAACCCACCCAACACAAAAAACAATTTCTCTTTCCTATTCAATTTATGCATATCTAACCCAATGGGGTGGAACGTGACCACCATTCAAAATCAAATTCATAGGCATGCCGCTCATCGATTCCGTACTGCTCCCGTTCCATTAAGGTCCAGCCCCCACCCGGAAGGGAAATGGGGAAAAACGTATCCGCTTCCTGAATTCGGGTATGAATCCGAGTCATGCGAACATCGGTAACCAACGGCTCCAGTAGAGCATAGATTCCGGCACCCCCTGCAACAATCAATTCCGGTTCATCTCGACTCCGCTGCAAGGCCTGCTCTACTGTGCTCACCCACTCCACTCCTTCCACATCGATGGGCCTGGTACTCAACACCAAATTCAATCTATTCTTAAGCGGTTTGCTCCCTATGCTTTCAAAGGTTTTTCTACCCATCAATACAGGCTTACCCGTGGTGTAGCGCATAAAAAAACGCAAATCATCGGGCAAATGCCAAGGCAAGCCCCCTTGCTTACCAATGGCCCCCGACAAATCGGCAGCTACAACAGCCGTAATTCGTTGACTCATACCGCTACAGAAGCCTTTATGGCCGGATGATGTTGGTAATTTAAAACCTCTATATCCGAATACTTGAAATCCAGAATATCCTGAACATGGGGGTTCAACTGCACGGAAGGCAAAGGGAAATGCGGCCGACTTAATTGCAATTCAACCTGTTCCAAATGATTTAAATACACATGGGCGTCGCCCAGCGTATGCACAAAATCCCCTACGCGCAAACCACAAACCTGGGCCAACATGTGCGTCAACAAAGCATAGGAGGCAATGTTGAAGGGCACTCCAAGAAAGGCATCGGCACTGCGCTGATACAGCTGACAAGAAAGCGCTCCCTCGGCTACATAAAACTGAAAGAAAGCATGACAGGGAGGTAGTTTCATTTTCGGCAGTTCAGCCACATTCCAAGCACTAATAATGATGCGCCTGGAATCCGGTTGCTGCTTCAATTGATGCACCACCTGCATAAGTTGATCTACCGTTTGCCCATCGCTGCCTTTCCAGTTGCGCCATTGAGCCCCATATACCGGACCCAGATTGCCATGTTCATCGGCCCATTCATCCCATATTCGAACACCATGCTCCTTTAAATACCCAATATTGGTGTCGCCCCGAATAAACCAAAGCAATTCATGAATCACCGATGGAAGATGGATTTTTTTGGTAGTTACCAAGGGAAATCCCTCCGACAAGGCATACCGGGTTTGGTAACCAAACAAACTTATTGTTCCTGTACCTGTTCGATCTTCTTTACGGGCCCCGTTGGCCAAGATGCTTCTCAACAAGTCATGATAGGCTTCCATTTGAATCTTTTCTTAGAGTAAAGATAGCCGAAAGAATCGGCGGGATTACTAAAATAGAGCGATGAATATACAAAAA
>JAQCBQ010000038.1 GCA_027621385.1 Bacteroidota bacterium
CTTGAAAATATGGGTTGGGTGCTACCTTTGGATATATTTTAGCCCGATGAAGTTTACATTCCTTTTTGCTTTTGTTTTTGGCTCAAGCATGTTTTTTTCATGCAACCGTGAAAATTCGGATACGGTCCAACAGGATTTGGTTTTCCAAACCTATACTTTGGTTTACAATGGCACTGAGGATAAAACGTACGCTCGGGCAGCCTACAGGTTTAGTAATGCAGTTGGGACCTTGCTATTCTTAAGTGGAGGAGCGACGGTTCGGTTCAATGGAAATGAAATGGATTGGAAAAATCTATTGGCCTATTATGAGTTGGAGTTCCAGGGGAATTTGACTTCTGGGGTTTTTGAGTATACCGATGCCGACGGAAATCTATTTGTAAATCCTATTTCACAGGTTGATTCAATCTCATTTCCTGCCACCTTTACAAGTTTGACACAAAATACGGGGAACTATACCTTGAATTGGGTTGGGACGTCCCTGGCTGCTGGTCAGGACGTACTTGTAACTATTGATGGAACCTTTCAGAACGATGTCAAGTTGTTCTCTGCTACCAATCCGGGCAGCACTTCTGTTATTTTGGAAGCAAATAAAATAAATGGATTGGGTCCGGGTACAGCCGATGCGTGGATGTACCGAAACATGTCTACTGGGCTTATAGAATCCACCAGTGCAGGTGGAGTAATAAGCGCTAGATTTGAAGCCGCTAAAACCCAAATTTCGGTTCAATAAAGCCACCCCTTTTCATATCTTTGCCTACAATTCAATAGTATGGCAGAGCGCATTTTAATTATTGGTTCGAATGGACAAATAGGTACGGAATTGCTTGGCGCCTTGCGCAATCAATTTGGGAATGATCAGGTTGTGGCAACTGATTTGCAATTTTCTAAAGCCATGCAAGGGCCACACTTTGTATTGGATGCCACGAATGCTCAAGCCGTTTATGAATTGGTTAAAAATCAGGGGATTACCCAAATTTACCTTTTAGCGGCGATGCTTTCTGCTACGGCAGAAAAATTCCCCCATAAAGGGTGGAGTTTAAATATGGACACTCTTTTTACTTGCCTAGAACTAGCTAGAGAGGGGCATATTAAAAAATTGTATTGGCCTAGTAGTATAGCTGTTTTTGGACCAACAACTCCAAGGGAAAATACGCCTCAGGCAACAGTAACAGAACCTAGCACCATTTATGGTATTTCCAAATTTGCCGGTGAACGTTGGTGTGAATGGTATCATTTAAAACATGGGGTTGACGTTCGGTCATTGCGTTATCCAGGATTAATTAGTTACAGCTCTCCGCCAGGTGGAGGAACAACAGACTATGCTGTTGATATTTTTCATAAGGCCAAGGCAGAAGGAAGGTATACATCCTTTTTATCTGCAAATACTGCTTTGCCGATGATGTATATGCCGGATGCAATTCGGGCGACATTAGAACTTATGGAAGCCCCTGTTGAAAAAATCAAACAGCGTGGTTCTTACAACGTTGGGGCACTAAGTTTTACACCGGCAGAACTTAGCTTGGCGATTCAAAAGCACATTCCCGGCTTTGAAATTGGATATGCTCCAGATTTTAGGCAACAGATAGCAGATAGCTGGCCTAAAAGTATTGATGATACTGCCGCAAGAATTGATTGGGGATGGGAACCTGCTTTCAACTTAGAAGCCATGGTTTCGGATATGTTTGCACACATCTAGATTGCTGCAGGCAGTAGAAAATGGAAAACATACAGGTTTGGAATGATTGGTTTTTAAATCCTGTACAACATAATCGTTGTATAGGCCTCTTTGCTTACCCTGGAGAACCGGCATATGCTTTTAGCTCAAGCTTGGAGACAAGCCCTGAAATAGAAGACCGGTGGATTCTTCAACCTTTCCAATCTGGAGGAGGGCTGCCCGGATTTTCTATTCCAATGCAAACTAAACGGAGATTGGACGAGTTACATCTTTTATCTAAAGAGAATATCCAAACGGCATGGGAATCGGGTATGGACTATAGATTGACGTCTAAATCTGAATTTTTGGAGGGTGTAAGTACGATTCAAAAACACTTAGGAAAAGCAGAAGGGAAATTGGTAATGTCTATTAGAAATCCAATTCAATTAAAAGCATTCTCTCCAGTTCAAACATTTACAGAACTAAGAGATCGCTATCCAAAAGCATTGGTTTGGTTTTTAAGTTGTCCCGTTGCAGGAACTTGGGTGGGCGCTTCTCCAGAGGTTCTAGTATGTCAATTTCCAGGTGGTATTGAAAGTTGGTCATTGGCTGGGACACGTCATGTTGATGGCCCTGATTGGACGGGGAAAGAAATTGAAGAACAGTCATTGGTTACAAAATATTTAAGGCAAGCATTTATTGATTTTGGTTTAAATCCAGATTTTCAGGAGAAACCAGAGGAATTTCAAATGGGGAATTTGCTTCATCTTAGAACGCGGATTTTTTCCAAATTTTCTTCTGATTTCCCAGATGCCGAATTGGCTCGGTTCGCTGCGCATATTCATCCTAGTCCTGCCGTGGGAGGCTACCCATCTGATCAGGTTTTTGAAAAAATTGCTCGCATTGAAAATCAGACTCGAGCTTATTACAGCGGATATCTTGGTTGGAAGCGAACTGGACGAACCCGCTTGTATGTTAATTTGCGTTGTGCTGAAATACAGCAAAATCGGGCAATTGTTTTTGCTGGGGCAGGAATTACCTCTGAATCTGATCCGGAATCTGAGTGGTTAGAAGTGCAAAAAAAGGCGGATTTGTTGCTTAATGTACTACGGTAGTTTTCTCTTTTCGAAAGGCAAATTCCCTTAAAAAACAAAAAAAGCACACTTAGGGTTGAATTTGTTGTTTCGAATCATAGAGCTTTACTTACATTTGTCGAACACCCAAAGATTCAAGCCCTATGTTTTCTTCGAGGAAGTTTAAGCGAGATATTGTCACACTGCCCGAATTTATTTTAGATAGACAAAAAGATTTTCCCTATGCAAAAGGAGATTTAACAACCTTGTTGAACGATATAGGGGTAGCTGCAAAAATTGTCAGTAGAGAAGTTAGAAAAGCAGGGTTGGTAAATATTTTGGGCGAAATGGGCACTGAAAATGTTCAAGGAGAACGGCAAAAAAAACTGGATGTTTTTGCAGACCAGCAATTTATTGCGGCTCTAAGGCAAGGTGGGGTGGCATGCGGTGTAGCCTCAGAAGAGCAGGATGAATTTATACCCTTTGATGATCAACTGTATTTGGGCCACCCTTATGTTGTAGCCATCGACCCCTTAGATGGTTCCAGCAATATTGATGTAAACGTTTCTATTGGAACTATTTTTTCAATTTACAGAATTACCGAATCAAATAGAACCGCCAAAATAGAAGATTTTTTGCAGCCAGGCAGAGAATTGGTGGCCGCAGGTTATGTCATTTATGGCAGTTCAACTATGCTTGTTTTTACAACTGGGAGAGGGGTAAATGGCTTTACCTTGGATCCTTCAATTGGGGAATTTTGTTTGAGTCATGAAAACATTCGGATTCCAGAAACCGGTCCATTTTATTCAATAAATGAGGGGAATCTTCGTGATTGTGGTCAAGGAGTTCAAGACTTTGTTGGCTGGTGTAAAGGGTATAATGACGAGGGTACTACCCCTTTAAGTGGCCGGTACATTGGTAGCCTAGTTGCAGATTTTCACCGTAACCTTATTAAAGGCGGCATCTATATCTATCCAGCTACAAAAAGGGCTCCTTTGGGTAAATTACGCCTTTTGTACGAATGCAATCCACTGGCATTTATTGTAGAACAGGCCGGCGGAATGGCCACAGACGGACATCGTCCAATTATGGATTATCAGCCTAGGGAATTGCACCAACGCGTTCCCTTGTTTATAGGTTCTCCTAAATTGGTGAACAAAGCTATGGAGTTTATTTTAACCGAGGCCGTTCCTTCTTAATTGATTTAGGAGGGCGAGAAAAAAAGTGCCTTTAATTCGGTCGCCTCATCCGGCTTCATTTTACCGGCTAAAATTAAACTTAACTGCTTGCGCCTCAATGCCCCCTCAAAGCGTGCTTTTTCTTCCTCGGACTGAGGAACTATTTCAGGAACTTGAATGGGGTTTCCCCGTTGGTCTACGGCCACAAAAGTGTAAATTGCTTCGTTGCATTTAACCCGCTTTCCACTATCGTGTCGTTCCACCCACACGTCAATAAAGACTTCCATGCTTGAGGTAAAGGCTCGACTTACTTTTGCCTGTAGGGTTACAATATCACCTAGGGCAATTGGATTGCCAAAACTGACATTGTTAACAGAAGCGGTTACCACTACACGACCTGAATGCCGGTGGGCAGATACGGCACTAATTACATCCATCCAGTGGAGCAATTTCCCTCCCATTAAATTGCCAAGGGTATTTGTATGGTCTGGCATAACAATTTCCGTGGTGATGGCTTCGCTATCTTTTGGGAATTTTGGTTTAAGCATACTGATACGTTTAAAGGGAAATGAAAAATGTCGGGGATGTTAGTTATTCAAAGTCGGGATAGAGCAGATATTTTTTTCTGATTTTCTTGAATGCCTCAAGACCCGGTTGCCAAGAGGCTCGAATGTCATCTACATTTTTCCCTGCAACAATATCTTTTCGAAGTGAAGCGGTACCTGCGAGTTTGTCAAAAAACGAATTAAAAAATGCTTCTTTTTTAGGGTAGCGCTGGTACAAATCTTCCAGCCAAAGTAAATAAAGGCCACGGTAATGGCGGATGTAACTTTCTGAAAACGCATCCAAATCGTATCCGCCACATATTTTATTTTTATGGGGAGGGTTTGGAGCTGCATTTGGGATACTGATGGGTTTAAACTCTACTTGTCCTTTAAGTCCGGGGAATCCAACCCGTTGGAATGGCTTGTCGGTGCCCCGGCCCACACTAACCTCTGTACCTTCAAAAAGGCAAAGGCTGGGATAAAGATAGATGGAAGCCATGTTGGGCAGGTTGGGTGAGGGGGGTATGGGTAAAGAATAAGCATCGCTATGGGTGTAATTCTTGCAGGCAATTACGGTTAAATTCGTTTTTACTTTTCCGGACATCCAACCTTCTTCGTTGATCATTTTTGCATATTCACCCACTGTCATTCCGTGTACAATAGGTACGGGGTGCATACCTACAAAAGAGCTGCAAGATGGTTCTAAAATGGGTCCGTCAATATAACTTCCATTGGGGTTAGGGCGATCTAAAATCATAAACTCCAGGCCTTTTTCAGCTGCGGCTTCCATTGCCAAGCTCATGGTAGAAATATAAGTGTAGAATCGCGTTCCAACATCTTGAATATCAAAAATCAAAATGTCTAATTCGTTCAATTGGTCTTGACTTGGTTTTTTATTTTTCCCATACAGTGAAACGATGGGGATTCCCGTTTGCGGGTCTTTTTCGTTTTGGATGTGCTCTCCGGCCCCTGCATTACCTCTGAATCCATGTTCTGGGCCAAAGGCCAAAACCACATTAATTCCCGCATTTCGGAGCGTATCAACCAAGTGTAGCTGTCCCACAACTGAGGTTTGATTGGCAATTACACCAACACGTTTATTTTTAAGTTTTGGGAAATAAGCGTGAGTTTGCTCTGCTCCGGTTTGAATTCTTTGACTTTGAATCCCCAGGCTGTAAGAACTAATTAGAAAAAGCCATAAAAGGGTCTTGAATCGCATAAACCGTACCTTTAGCCCAAAGATACGTGAATCCATGGATTTGTCTAGATTCATAGCAATGAGGTTTGCTGGCCGGCAATCGGGCCGTTTTTCCACTCCCGTTCTGTGGATTGCCAAAGCTACAGTAGCGCTGAGCGTTGCAGTGATGTTGGTGTCTGTTTCCGTTGTAATCGGATTTAAATCTGCCATAACCAATAAGATGGAGAATTTTTCGGCTCATCTGCAATTGGTGGCATTCGCTAAAGAGGCAACCGATGAAACACTACCCATTGAACGGGATGCAGAATGGCTGAGGGGGCTGCAAAGTGTTGAAGGGGTGGTTCATATTCAGCCATTTGCAACGAAGCCTGCGATTATTAAATCTGAAAGAGAGCTTGAAGGGGTATTATTAAAGGGCATCGATTTTAATCGGCAGACTGCTTTTTTTAAACAAAGTCTTATTGAGGGAACTTGGCCAAATGAAAGTTCAAATCCGAAAGGTGTTTTTGTTTCGCTGTTTCTAGCCAAGCGTTTGCAATTAAAGTTGGGACAGACATTTCCTATGTACTATTTGAAATCGGGTCGAAAAACCCCATTACGAAAGGAATTAACGCTGGAAGGGATTTTCAATACTGGCTTAAATGAAATGGATCAAGCCTTGGTTTTATTACCCATAGAAACAGTACAGGAACTTTATGGTTGGAATTCTTCACAGGTTTCTGGCCATGAGGTCTTTTTTTCCGATTTGGATTTGTTGGAGGCTGGTTTGGAATCTATGGTAACCCGTTGGTTGCCGGCTGACATTTATCCTTCGACCATTTTTGAGCGGTATCCTGATGTTTTTCAATGGCTTCCCACCTTAGATCAAAACGCGCGGATTATTTTATTCCTAATGATTACCGTAAGTTTACTTGCCATGATTTCTACTCTCTTGATTTTAATTTTAGAACGAACTCAAAGTATAGGAGTTTTAAAGGCGCTGGGGATGCCCCATGGAATGCTTTTGAAGATTTTTTGGATTCGCGCTTTAAGCATTGTAATTCAAGGAATGGTTTTGGGAAATATAGGAGCGGGAATTTTTATTTTAACGCAGAATCATACTCATTTAATACCGCTAAATCCAGAGCAGTATTATTTAGACCATGTTCCTGTTTCACTGCCGTTTATGGCATTTGTTGGATTGAATCTTGGCGTGTTTGGCTTATCAATGCTTTCCATGCTGTTGCCCGCTGCATACGCCAGCCGCATTCCTATAATAAAGGCATTGAAATTTGCATGACCCACCTTTGATATGCAGCAGTTGCTTAGACAAATTTGGAAGCTCAGAAAAGCCTTACAGTGGTTGTTTGTGTCTCAAAACGACCGATGGCTGCATCCTCCGTGGATATTTTCATTGTATCAAAAGGCGTTTAGGGAACGAATCAATCGCGAAGATTGGGCACAATTTGAAGCTCATCGTAGAACGCTTCTTAGAAGTCAACGGGAATTGAGATTTAAAGATCCTTCCAGCGGGCTAGAGCAAGTTCGAACCATAGGGCAGCAAGCTGCCAGAACACTGTTGTCAGAAGGGGGAGCTCGATTTTTATCCATTTTGGCAGACCATACATCATGTTGTGCGGTGTTGGAGTTGGGGAGCAGTTTGGGGATAAGCACCTTGTATTTAGCAAAAAAAAATCGTCCGGTTGTCACCATAGAGGGGGCAGAGCCGATAGCGAAAGAAGCCAGAGCTACCTTTCAGCAATTTCCTGATTTGGACATTACACTTCTGCAGGGTAGATTTGATGAGAAGCTACCAAGGGCCATTGAAATATTGAACGAATTGCCCGGTCAAAAACCCATCTTGGTTTGGCTTGATGGGCATCATCAAGAACAGGCAACCAATCAATACATCGAGGTGATTGTAAATCAGTTTGGAGCTAGAGCTATCCTTGTTTTAGATGATATAAGGTGGTCGTCTGGCATGTTTGATGCATGGCAAAAGCAGGTTGGAAATCCCCATTGGAAAATGAAAATAGATCTCCATCGCATGGGAGTACTAATTGCCGCCCCTAATTTAAGCCCGGGCAACTTCTTATTGAGGCCGCCTTTAAGGCACATTTTTTCATTTCGTTAGGAGGATGGATGTTTTAAGGCATTGTTTTTTTTCGTACACTTGTGGATTGAACCAAAATCTAAAACACCTGTGAAAAAACATTTACTTAGCTTGGGTTTCATTGCCATATCTGGGGTTGCATCCTCCCAGTTTTGCGATTTCAGTGCTGCCTTTACGGTGAAATTTGTCGAAAACAACTATGTTCAATTTCTGCCAGACACTCTAGATCCGTACTTGGATTATTATTGGGACTTTGGAAACGGGAATGTGAGCTACAGTATTCATCCGGGAAATCAGTATTTTTTCCCTGGAATACACACGGTTTGTTTGACGGTTAGCAATGTAAATTGTTCAACGACAGATTGTGCCAATATGGATTTGAATACGGCAACCATCAAACCCGTTAAAACTTCTGCATTGGCATTGGTGGAAACGTCTCCTAATCCTTTTTTGAAGGAATTGAGCTTGACTTTTTCTGCTTCAGGTACATATGGGATTGTTTTGATGGATTTAAGTGGCCGTTCGATTTTTAAAAAGTCATTGATTGCGGATTCTGGCCAAACCCTTGTGATTAGGGATAAAGTAGAAAGTTTACCTCAGGGCATTTACCTCTTAGAGCTGAACCATAAAGGGGAAAAAGAGGTGCGGCGTTTGGTAAAAGTTAAATAATTTTAATACTTTGTTCACCAGTTTAATTAAACGACTAACCGAATGAAAAGACACGTACTTGTTGCAGCCGGCTTTTTCGTGTTGGGTTTAGGACTTAAGGGTCAATGCAATTTCACCTTGAGTCTCAACTCAACTCCTACGACCTGCTGGGGAGATTCCGATGGATCGGTTTCTGTTCAGGTTAATGGTGGCACCGGCCCCTTTACCTATCAATGGTCGACAACACCACCCTCTAGTGGGACGACTGTGGCCAATTTGCCTGCCGGATATTATAATGTTTCTGTATCGGACGGTACTGGCTGTACCCTTTCAGACGGGGTAGCCATTGCCCAACCTACAAAGCTTTCTGCTGACGTTGGGTTTGATACGGCTGTTTGTCAGTGGGAGCCTGTAATTTTAAGGTCAGTAGTATTGGGGGGGACTCCCCCCTACCGCTATGCATGGTCGTGCAATCAGAGCGATTGTAAAATTTCCGACACTACGCATTACAATCCCGTTATACAGGTTGGCAGCCCAGTTAACTATTATTTTTATGCGGAGGATAGTCATGGATGTTTGACTCCTACGGATAGCGTAGTTGTTACTGTAAATATACTTCCCGTAGTTGATGCCGGTGAAGACAAATTCACCTACCTAACCGATGAGGTAACACTTGAAGCAACTGCTTCTTCTTCCGGAGGGACCTACGAATGGTTTCCAACTACAGCGTTGACTCATCCTGACAGTAATGTAACCGATGCAGAACCGGAATACACCACTGAGTATTTTGTTTATTATACAGATGACAGTGGGTGCAAAGACACTTCTAGTGTTATTGTAGAGGTTGAGCGCAATGTTACTGTCGCCACGGGGTTCACTCCGAATGGAGACGGAGTAAATGACTTTTGGGTTGTGAAGAATTTGGTATTGTATCCCAATGTAAAGACATACATTTTCAATCGTACAGGTCAGGAAATTTATTCGGCGGCAGACAACACCCAATATTGGGATGGGACCTCTAAGGGTAAGCCTATGCCCGCAGGCACTTACTTTTATATTCTTGATTTAGACGGACAAGCTCCGTTAATGAAGGGCAGCTTTACCTTAATACGATAAGTCCCATGAAAAAACAGATATATCTTTCTTTTGTATTTGGATTGCTGGGCTGTACCTTGGCAGCTCAACAATTGCCCCAAATAAATCAATTTCAGCTCAATGGTTTTATGGTCAACCCGGCGTTTGCTGGCATTGAAGACATGTTGGACATTAAAACTGGGTTTCGTCAACAATGGTCTGGAATTGATGGAGCGCCAATGACGGGTTGGGCAAGTGCCCACATGAATTTGGCTAAAAAGGAACGTCAGCCCTATCCTGGGAGTTTACATTTTTCGGATACTGCATTATACGACAGATTGTTTCGCGAAGCCAACACTTCGTTGCGTCATGGCGTTGGGGCGAATTTAATGTATGATCGGATTGGAGCGTTTGACCGGTTTCAATTGCAGTTGGCATATAGCTTACATATCCCATTGTTTAGAAATGTAATGGCCGCCATAAGTCCCTCCATCGGAATGTCAAATCATGGAATTCGGACTGGCGATGTTTTTATGTTTGAAGGCAATGACCCCTTGTATGATCAATATGTAGGGATGGGTAGTCGTTTTACGCACTTGGACATTAGTGCCGGCGCCTTGATTTATGCACCTAAATGGTGGGTTGGCTACACTGCCAATCAGCTGATGCAGAACAAGGTGTATTTTGGAGATCAGCCTACAGAGGCGATGTTGGATATCCATCATTTTATAATGGCAGGAACCATGTGGCCCCTGGGAGATAAATTTGAGATTCAAGTGAATGGATTGATGAAACTAGCTGGGAACAATCCATTGACATTTGATGCGGGTGCTCGACTCCGTTGGAATAAACTGGCTTGGATTGGAGGTTCATATCGGCACAATATGGGCGTTCAAGTGATGGCTGGGGTAAATATTTTGCCCTGCTTAACGTTGGCCTACAGCTACGACTTTTCGTTGAATCAACTACGTAACGTGAATACCGGGACACACGAAGTGGTGTTGGGAATTCGCCCTTTTAATCCTAATCGTTTACAAAACCGCTACTTATGGTAACTCGCATTTTTGCCTCTGCGGCACTGGCCATTGGCCTGATTTCAAGTGTTACAGCTCAAGAATTACCCAAACTGGAGTTTTCTACTCCGAGCGCCCTGGAAGGGAAGGTGAATTCTTCTGCTGAAGAAACCTATCCTTTGGTTGCTCCAGATAAATCCATGTTTTTTGTTCGCTCATTCGACGGAAAGAACGTAGGTGGAAAATTTACTGGCCATGATATTTGGCAGGCCTCTGGTTCTGAATCTCCAACCTCCTTCAGTTCACCTACCAATAAATTGGGTTCCTTGAACAACCAAGGGAACAATGCTGTGGTTGGAATTTCAACGGATGGTAATCGTCTGTATTTGATGAATAGCTATGAGGTTGAAAACTCTAGTAAAATTGGAATTTCATTTTCTGATCGCACAGAAAATGGCTGGGAGGCCCCTAAGAATTTAGACATTCCAGCCCTTTCTTTCAAAGGCACCTTTTACGGAGTAAATGTAAGTGGAGACGGGAATTCAGTTTTCCTATCTATGGAGGGTGAAGGGAGTGCTGGTAAAGAGGATTTGTATGTACTATTCAAGGAAGGTAATATGTGGCAGGGGCCCGCGCGTTTGAATGGGGTAAATACGGTAGATCGAGAAATTGCCCCATTCTATGATGCAGATCGTCAGTTGTTGTTTTTCGCCTCAAATCGCCCGGGTGGTTCTGGTGATTTAGATATTTACATGAGTGCTCGTCAGGGTAGCAGCTGGACCAATTGGTCTTCGGCTCAGGCCTTGCCTGCCTCAATAAATACGGAAAGTTTTGAGGGTTATTTTTCTGTCAACAAGGAGGGAGATGCCTATTTTGCCCGCAATAAAAAGGGAGGCTTATCGGATGTGTTTTATACAAAGATGTCGGTGGTTGTTGAAGAGCCTACTCCAGAGCCAGAGCCAGAGCCAGAGCCAGAGCCCGTGGTTAAGGAAGAGCCTCCTGTTGTGGTTGAAAAGCCAGCACCGGTTGCACCGAAAGATGTGTATGTAGTTCATTTTGCTTTTGAAGGGGTTTCACCGAAAGAACAAGAAATTCTAAATACAGTTGCTAAAACAATGAATGAAAATGCGGCGTTGAACGTTAAATTGGTTGGTCATACGGATAATATTGGCACTCTTGCAATAAATATGAGTTACAGTAAGCGTCGTGCCGAGGCTGTTAAAAGTAAATTGGTGGGTATGGGAATTTCTGGAAGTCGGATTAGCATGGACTGGAAAGCCTTCAATGCTCCAGTTCAAAGCAACGACACCCCAGAGGGCCGTGCCGCCAACCGAAGAACTGAAATTAGTTTCATGTTATCAGATAAGGCAAAATAAAAAGTGTGCTTAATCGTCTTGAGGGGGGCTTTGCCCCCTTTTTTTTATTTGTGTTTTTCTATTGAGTTGGCCTGCGGCAGGGATTGACGAGGCTACCCCGCAAAGGCAAAAACGGTTGGCCCAGCCCTTATGCACTGAGCGACTTTAGGAGCTACTGTGCATGGAGCTGGGCCCCGTTTTTGGCTGCGGAGTAGCCCGGAAAGCCCGGTTGCCGCCCCTAAAAAAATGGAAGAATTAACGATAGCCTGTTTACAAGTTCTGTTTAAAATTTTGATTTAGCACACTAATAATCAACGCGTATTTGTTACTTTGCTATGTAAACTATACTGACCAAACTATGCGTTTTGCCAAACAAATTGCTATTGTAGCCTCGGTTTTTTTGTGGACTTCTATTCCTGTTGAAGCTCAGGATTTTTCAGGTTTGAGTAGTGGGAATTGGGCTGGCATTCAGAATCTGCATGTAAATGCGGCGAATGTTGTTGACCATCGATATAAGGTCGATGTGAATTTGTTTTCGGTTCACATGAATGTGATGAATGATTATTTGGGGATGCGAAAAGAGCCGGTGTTGAATCCTGGATTGTTCAGTGAGTACAATTACAATGACTTTGATTCGTTGTATTTGGTACGTGATACGATAGGGAACAAGCAGTTGCTGACCTCTACGCGGTTGCAGTTGCCGTCTTTTATGTTTCAAATTACGCCAAAGGATGGTATTGGTATTAGCACGAATTATCGTGTAATGGCCAACATAGGGAGTATAAGTGAGGATATTGCGCAGCTGGTTAATAATTCTATGCGGAATTCTTTTTCGGCAAGCAGTTTAGGGTCGTTTTCTGAGAATATTGCCGGCTACTTGTTTCAAGGGGCATTAAACAACAATTACACTGTAGACTTTGACAATTCGTTTGCCAATACGTTAGCTGCCAGCTGGATGGATATTGGGTTGCATTATGGAAGGGTTGCTATTGATCAAAAGCAACATTTTTTAAAGGCCGGTGTAGCCTTTAAATTTTTGTTGGGAGTGAATGCGGGGTATGGGTATATGGATGGGGCGTATGCCCAGTTTAATGCGGATTCATCTCAGTTGAGCGCCCTAAGGGGAAGGTTGATGTACGGAGAAAGTAACAATGCCATTAGTTCTGGAGGGTACAATCCCTTTAATTTTACTGGGTTTGGCCTTGGTCTTGATTTGGGGGTGGTGTATGAATGGCGCCCCAAATATGCCAAGTATCAATACAATATGGATGGGAAAACAGGCTTGTGGCGAAGGGATAAAGAGAAATATACCCTGCGTGTTGGCTTGGGGTTGAATGATTTGGGTTCAATTCGGTTCCGGCATTCGGACAGCAGTGTATCGTATCGATATACTGTTGATGTTCAAAACATCCCAGTTAGTGATTTTGATGGAGTGAGTAATTTGGATGAGTTTTTAGCGGAATTGGAAACCAAGCAAGGGGTGCTTCGTGAATTGGCTCCTGAGACGTTTACGGTAGGCCTACCCACCACCTTTACAGCCACCATTGATTGGCAAATTGTGGATCGGGTATTTTTAAATGTTACTCCTGTGATATCGCTGACTAACAATGGATATGGCAATTTTAATTTGCACAACATGAGTTCGGTAACGGGCGTTATCCGTTATGAGTCTCCGTGGTTTGGGGCTTATTTGCCGGTGAGTTGGAATCCACTAACGCAGTTGAATGCAGGTTTAGCTTTTAGGGCCGGACCGCTATTTATTGGTAGCGGGTCGTTGTTGTCGTGGTTGGTGAAGGATTATAGCACCGGAGTTGATTTTTATTTTGGGGTGAAGGTTCCTATTCCTCATTTGGCTCCGCGAGATAGGGATAATGATCAGGTATCAGACCGGAAAGACAATTGTCCTGATAAGCCTGGAGTTTGGGAGTTTAAGGGTTGTCCTGACAGCGATGGAGATGGTATTGCTGATGCGGTGGATGAGTGTCCATTTGAAGCTGGGGTTCGGGCCTTTAAGGGTTGTCCGGATACGGATGGGGATGGGGTTAAGGATGCGGAGGATGAATGTCCGAATGAGGCAGGTCCAAGTGCGTTAAAGGGCTGTCCGGACAACGACGGTGATGGAATTGCCGACCGCAACGATGCCTGTCCTGATGTTAAAGGGGTGGCTTTATTTAAGGGGTGTCCTGATACCGATAATGATAGCATTCCTGATTCTGAAGATGCATGTCCGGAATTGGCTGGTCCCAAAGAGAACCAAGGTTGCCCTGACAGCGATGGAGATGGGGTTTACGACAATGTGGACAAATGTCCAACAGTAGCTGGATTGCGTGAGCTGGAAGGATGTCCTTATGCAGATACAGACGGGGATGGAGTAAAGGATAAAGACGACAAGTGTCCGAATGAAAAAGGCCCGGCGGAAAACAACGGGTGTCCATATTCGGATACGGATGGGGATGGTATTATAGATTTGGAAGATAAGTGTCCAAATACTCCTGGTATTAAAGAAAAGGATGGGTGTCCTCCCATCTCGAAGGAAGATCAAGAAGTGTTGAATAAGGCATTTGACAACCTGGAGTTTGAGACTGGGAAGTCGATCATTCGAAGCAGCTCGAATTCATCATTGGACGAATTGGCTGATTTGTTTAAAGCTAAGCCGAAATTTATGTTGCTAATTGAAGGTCATACGGATAATGTTGGAAACCGTAGTAGTAATCTTACCTTATCTAAGAATCGTGCGGCTGCGGTGAAGTTGTATCTTCAGAAGAAGGGTATAGAGGGCAGTCGGTTAATTGTTAAGCATTATGGTCCGGACAAGCCGATTGCTGATAATTCTACGGAGGAGGGTCGGCAGCGCAACCGGAGGGTTGAGATGACGGTGATTTTCGAGTAAGGGTAAATCTGTATCAATTTTCACTGGGCCGGACTGTTGTTCGGCCCAGTTTATTTCTATCCGTATTGTTTTCTTGATTGAATGGACAATTGCGTACCTTTGTGGAACGGTCGAAAAATTCGTTCTTTGGGGCTGACCGGTATTGACAGC
>JAQCBQ010000039.1 GCA_027621385.1 Bacteroidota bacterium
AACGGGCTTTCAGGGCTTCTCCGCGGTTGCCGGGGGTTGGCTCAGCGGGCTTGCGGTGGCTCCCAAGGTCGCCTCCGCGCCGCGCGGGCCAAGCCCCGCCAACCTTGCGGGCAAGCCTCTTCAATCCCTGCCGCGGGCCGAGTTTAGACTAAAATGTTGTTTTTGAATTGGTCGTTCAGCACCCCGCTGAATTACCGTCCCTCTTCGTCCAGCCAGTGCGTGTATTTTTTGATGAACTTCAATACCAAATACAATAGGGTAGAGGCCAGGGCGGAAAGCGTCCAAAAATCAAGTTCCGGCCAAAAAAGCTGCCGCCGAATACCCACTTGTTCAACATACAGAATGCCCGCCAATACCAACAGCAAGGCGGCCAGTCCATTCTTTTCTTTTTTCAAACTTTTTTTCCAGCTAAATTGAAGATTGGGCCGTTGCCACATCAACTTCTTAGGAATAAATGCGGGCCGTTGGCTTCCCCAATCTTGATATGGTTTTCCAAATTTACGCTGCAAAAACTGCTCTTCAGCAAACATAATGCGCTCGTAATACAACCAAAAGGCCAAACAGAACACCAAAATAAACCAAAGGTGCCCGGTTAAAACGGCGGGCGCCAACCACATCAGAAAATTCCCCAAATACAAGGGGTGGCGAACCATAGAGTACATGCCCTGGGTGTTGATGCTTTCGGCCACTTGCCCCTCTGCCGTATTGCGACCCGAGGTGTTTTTGGGAGTAAAGCCCACGGTGATAATGCGTATAAACAGACCCAGCAAGCCCAGGATCAAGGCCGGCCAAACCAACCAAGGATAGGGGTTGGGGCGAAGCCAAACAATCCAAAGTGCCAGGGCCAAACCAACCAAGGGCCAGTAACTGCGCCAGCGAAAAAGAGACAAGCCCTGTTGCTCAAATTCCTGTACTAACATGGGGCTAAGGTACAACAATTCAGTCCCTGCCGGGATTTCTTAGCGCACCCACAACCAATATTTCTGGTTGTAAGAGGTGCTGGAACTGCCGTTTGCTAAGCCGTTAGGATTATTCAAAAGGCCTGTTTGTTCGCTGTATCCACGGTGTGAAATGGTAACATTGGTGTACCAGTTGGGGTTGTTT
Source organism: Bacteroidota bacterium (assembly GCA_027621385.1). Taxonomy (GTDB): domain Bacteria; phylum Bacteroidota; class Bacteroidia; order CAIKAF01; family CAIKAF01; genus CAIKAF01. The sequence goes on from JAQCBQ010000039.1 coordinate 1,105, forward strand.
CCGCAACCATACCAACAGTTGATACCGGCACCCGCTCCGCCCCAGCTTCCGCATTGTATGTAATTGGGATTGAGCGAAGTGGTGTAGCTTGAAACAAAACGCATGCAGGCCGATACATTGAAGCTGTTGTTGTTGGAATTGTGCTGGTAGGTACAGCTTCCGGGGTGGAAGTAGTTGTATTGAAAATTGGCGTTGTTGCTGCGGTAGGTGACTCGGGCATCGGTGTAGCTGCGCAGGGCATTGATTACAGCATCGGAATACTTGGCCGAAGCCCCAGTTAAACTGCTAAGATTCGCCACATTCCCGAACGGGCCGGTGGTTTCCACTTGAAAAGCTCCGTCCCGGTCATCGCGAAGCACCAAGGTCCAGCCGCCGCCGTGGTTGCTCATGTCGCAATATACGCTCATGGAGGGAAGGGCGCCGCCCAAATCGGGATCTACGGTGTACACACCTGAAGCAGCGTTGGGGTTGGCGGTAAGAATATCTAGGCAATTGCGCGGACTGGAACTGATGGTAACGCCAACCGTGTCGGCATAATTGCAGCCACCGGAATCGACCGACAAAATTACCTGAGCGCTGCCAGCGGCGGCCCAGGTTACACTGACAGAGGCATTGTTGGAGGTAGAAGGGCTTCCATTTTGGAAAGACCAAGCGTATGAGCTGCCCAGCATGGCGCTGCTAAACGTGACGGCCGAGCCGGCATTGATGGGATTGGGAACAAGAATTAGGTTGGCGGGGCCCGGGGGGCAATCGCAGGCGATTTTTTTCCAGCCAAACTGAGGGAAATACGCCTCAAGGCAGTTGGTGCTGGTATTAAAAATAGACAATCCGCTAGCGGGGTTGGCAATGCCATTGCGTTGGGCAGTGGTTAATCTGGGTTGCAGAAAGCCTTTATTGGTGAAATCCACATCAAGGCCTGCCGAGGGGTCGGGAGCGCTTCCTGTGGCGTTGATGCCTACACCGGTAGTTTGAGACAACAGATTAAGTTGTGCGGTAATAAAAACAACAAGAATAAAAAATCGATTCATAGTTTGGGGTTGAACGGCAGGATGAAGGTAAGGAAAAGCGGAAAATCGAACAGCAAGGGGTATTGATTTGCAGGGGAATTAGGTGTTGAGGGGGCCCGCGGTAGGGATTGAAGAAGCTAGAACGCAAGGGTGGCGGCGCCTGAGCCCGCGTGGCGCGGAGGCGACCTTGGGAGCCACCGCAAGCCCGCTGGGCCAGCCGCCGGCAACCGCGGACTAGCTCTGAAAGCCCGCAACCGCCCAAAAAAACAAAAATCGAAGGAAGAATGGCCCTGCCCCAAGCGCATCTGTGTTCAAGCATGCACAATTAATGTACCTTTGCGCAGGAATCAATGTGCCATTGCATGACGGATTTGCAGCCTTCAAAGGGGAAAGATATTTTGGCGTTCACGAAGCTGAGGCTGGCCTCGCTGGTGATTTTTTCGGCCGTGCTGGGATACGTAATTGGTGCTGAACAGATCAATTGGCTTGAGTTTAGCGCACTGGCACTGGGCGGAACAATGATTACCGCTGCTTCCAATGGAATGAATCAGATTTTAGAACGGCTACCCGACGGAATGATGGAGCGGACCCGCAACCGTCCATTGCCAACGGGGCGAATGTCGCAAGGATTTGCCTGGGCCTTATCGCTATCGCTGGCCTTAACAGGAGCCCTAATTCTGTGGATGTTCACCAATCCACTTACCTGCCTGATTAGCATACTGGCGTTGGTTTCGTACGTATTGTTTTATACCCCATTGAAGTCAAAGACCCCATTGGCCGTCTTTGTGGGCGCTTTTCCGGGAGCTGCTCCGCCGCTGCTGGGTTATGTTGCGGCAACGGGAACCATTGATGCCGTTGCGGTGTTGTTGTTTAGTATGCAATTCATGTGGCAGTTTCCGCATTTTTGGGCCATTGCCTGGAGATTGGATGAAGATTATAGGAAGGCAGGATTCAATTTGCTGCCTTTCCCGAATGGGCGTTCTAAGGCCAATGCCTTTCAGATACTGCTGTATTCGCTGTGCTTAATTCCGGTTGGATTGGCTCCGTTCTGGTTAAATATGATTGGAATGTGGCCGATGCTGGGTTTGCTGTTGGCCGGCTTAATCATGGTATTGCCGGCGGCTCGCCTGTATTTGTATGACGACATGAAAGACGCCAAGCGCCTAATGTTTGCCTCGTTTCTGTATTTGCCCATGATTCAGTTTATTTTACTGTTTGCCTTATGAAAGAGCCTTTGGTGCTGAAACCCTTGAGTCCGGAGGAAGAACGGAAAGCCAACATTCGGGCAAAAAACATAATGCTTTGGCTGTTTTTGGCTTCGGTAACCCTGTTTTTTGCGGCCTTAACCAGCGTGTATGTGGTGCGAAAAGATGGCAGTGACTGGTTGGAATTTTCTTTGCCGGAACCGTTTACGCACAGCACCATAGTATTGCTGATGAGTTCGCTATTGATGGCCTTGCTGCAATGGCTGGTTCGCACCGATCGATCCATGAACCGCTGGCTGCTTTCGGCAGGTATAGCCGTAATTTTTGGACTCGGAATTTGGTTTACCCAGTTGCAATGGGAGGGCTACAAGGCCTTGGTGGCCCAGAATATATTTTTGGTAGATAACCGGACAGGGAATGTTTCGGGCTCTTTTTTTTACATCATTACCGGAGCTCATTTTGCTCACATAATCAGTGGGTTATTGGCCTTGGTTTGGACTTTCGCAAAGGCAATACGTGGAAATTTGACGGCCCAAAGCCACCATAATTTGAGCCGTACCGCCATTTATTGGCATTTTTTAGATTTCTTGTGGTTATATTTGTTCCTGTTTTTAAGCTACGCTGACCAACTAATTTAAATTAGAAACCAACGCCTAACCTGACTATGGCTCACGCTGTTTCAACTGTAGATGCCCCTAAACCTTGGAGCGGAGGGGATGCCCCCTTCAACATCAGCTGGGGTAAAATGATGATGTGGTTCTTTTTGGTGTCTGATGCACTGACCTTTTCGAGCCTCTTAATTTATTACGGTGCTACCCGCAATATGAATCGGGAATTTTGGCCCAATCCCGATGAAGTGTACAATCACTTTCCGTTTGTAGAGGGGCATATTCCCTTGGCCTTTGTGTCGTTGATGACCTTTATTCTGATTATGAGTTCAGTGACGATGGTATTGGCTGTTGAGGCTGGTCATCGTTTTGATAAAAAGGGAGTGGTCAAGTGGATGATTTGGACTGTTATCGGCGGCTTTTTGTTTTTGGGTTCTCAAGCGTATGAATGGTATCATTTTATTCATGGAACTGCCGAGGGCAAAGTGGTTGAACACGGTTTGGGCGTAATTCACGGAGCCAACATGGTTGAGAATGAATATGGGCCGAAGCAGTTTGCCAATTTGTTTTTCTTGATTACGGGATTTCACGGCTCGCACGTTTTTTCGGGTGTGGTGCTGAATATCATTGTTTTAATTATGGCGGCGCGGGGTGTTTTTCATCGGCGAGGCCATTATGAAATGGTTGAAAAGGTGGGTTTGTACTGGCACTTTGTAGATTTAGTCTGGGTATTCGTATTCACCTTCTTTTACTTGATTTAAACTGAACCAACGAACAGCTATGGAACTGTACGATAATTACCAACCGCACCTGCACTCGGCTTCTGATCCCATTCCCGCACCCAAAACAGGGTGGATTTGGAAGATTTTTTGGTACCTTCTTGCTATTACTGTTATTGAAGTGGGATTGGCCTTTGCCAATTATGAAATGCACTTTGTTAGCAAGCAAGTTTTAAAATACCTTTTCATTGGTATGACCTTGCTGAAGGCGTATTACATCATTTTTTCCTACATGCACTTAAAAGATGAGAAAAAGGGATTCCAGCTTACCTTGGGATTTCTGCTTGTGCTGCTGGTGTATTTTGTGACCTTAATGATGATTGAGGGACTATATCAGGAGAATGTGCGTTTGATCTTTCCTTCATACTTAATTTCTGATTCTCCCGCATTTGGTTTATAATTAAAACCATTTAGGGGGGCGGGCTGTTTCTTAATCAATGCAACAAACGCGCCGCCGGTTACCTTGGGCAAAAATCGCAATCTTGGGAGGAATGCTGTTCCTTCCTGCGGTGTTGTTCTATTTTTTCTTATTCAATACTGTAGCCCACATTCATCGGCTTCCCTTTTATGGGCCTCATGGGTTTGGTGAAATTCGAGAAGCAGGAAAACGCCCTCGAATCGACACGATTTATTATGAATTGAAGCAATGGGAGCTGAATGCTGATTCTGGCCAACGCTTCGGTTCTGCCAATTTATCCGGCAGCATATATGTAGCCCATTTTTTGCCGGAAGTGGTTCAAGACATTCCGGATGAAATAGTGTATGCGGCCTTAGATGTGTTGAACAACGACAGTTTGGTTCAGTTTGTTAGCTTGGGAGAGGGTTTAAAGCAAAGTTGGAGTCGCCCTGTTGATTTTAGTCCCAGGTTTTCATCCCTTCAGCACCGTTGGCATTACCTGTGTGATGTTGATTCCGTTCAGACGGCATTTTCCGTGCATCAATCCCTTTTTCCTGCTGCCGGATTGCCCAACCCGAAGCCAGACCCGATGTGTATGGTGTTGGTGGACAAGGAGGGTCGGCTGCGTGGATTCTACAATCCGTTGCTGGCAAAAGACGCCAAGCGATTAAAAGAAGACATTGCCCATTTAAATCGGGAGTATGCCTACAACTTCAGGACCCACCGGTTTTATAAGTTTGATGATAAACTGGAGCGAAACACTCGGAATCCATGAGCCGTTTGACGTTTATTTTTTTTATTGCCCTGTTGCTTGGTGTTGGCTGTTCGACAGTTCCACAGGGGAAAACATTGCCCATCTTGGGGCCGGTTCAGGTGGTTTCAGGTGAAGGCAAAACCGATACCCTTTACCACCGCATACCCCCGTTCTCTTTACTAAATCAAGATAGCCTTGTTTTTAATCAGGATAGCCTGAATGGTCGAATCTATCTGGCTGATTTTTTCTTTACTACCTGTCCAACCATTTGTCCAAAAATGACCTTGACCATGCAGTTGTTGTACGAGCGGTTAAAGGAAGACGACCGATTTGTACTTGTTTCGCATACCATAGATCCTAAAAACGATGGGCCCTCTGTCCTGAAAGCATATGCACAGAAACAAGGTGTTAACAACCACCGTTGGCAGTTTTTGACGGGCTCCACCGACAGCATCTTTTCGTTGGCCGAACGATATTTGGCCTTTGCTAAAGTGGCTCCGGAAGAAGCAGGTGGATTCACCCATTCTGGTTTCATCATGCTGTTGGATGACCGCAGGCAAATACGAGCCGTTTATGATGGGACCCGTAGCGAATTGACAGATAGCATTTATAACGACATTCAAATCTTATTTAACGAATGAACCCAACAATTTTAAAACGTAGCATTTGGGCAATCTCTATAGTATTGCCGGTAGCCGTTGCCCTACTTTATTTCATGCCAAAAGAGGCCTTATATACGCCTTTTTTTGATATGTTGCCGATGGTAAATGCCATTTTGAATACCGCCACAGCCTTGCTGTTGGTATCGGCCTTGGTTGCTATTCGCCGCAAAGACATTGGTTTGCATCGGATTTTAATGTTAAGCGCCCTTGGTCTATCGGCAGTATTTTTACTTTTTTATGTGCTGTATCATGCTACGCACCAGAGTGTGTCGTACGGAGGGCAATATGCTTACATTTATTATCCCATACTGATTAGCCATATTTTCTTGGCCATTGTGATTGTTCCTTTGGTGCTTTTGAGTGTGAGCCGCGCCTTGCAGCAGCGTTTTGAAAAGCACAAAAAGGTGGCTAAAATTACATGGCCTTTGTGGTTTTACGTTACGGTTTCAGGGGTTATCGTTTACCTGATGATATCCCCTTATTATCCCTACTAATGCGGCTACGCTTTGGTTTAATTCTAGTGATGTGTGTTGTGTACAGCATGCGGCTTTCGGGGCAGTGTGTAATGTGCAAAGAGGCGGCAGAAGCAGAGACACGTGCGGTAGGCATCAACGAGGGCATATTGTATTTAATGGCGGCGCCGTATTTGGTTATGGGGGCGGCATTGTTGGGTTATTTTTTGTACCGGCGGCGAAAACGGTAGAGCCAAGGCATGCCTTGGCTGTACGATGGGGGCGTAGAGCCAAGGCATGCCTTGGCTGTACGATGGCGGTGTACGAAAATGGAATATAGCCAAGGCATGCCTTGGCTCTACGTGTTCGAATCTATATCTTTGTACATGCCTGAAACCATACGACAGGAATTTATTTCTCACATAAAGGTTGCCGAAAAGACCATGGAGCGGTGTGCTCTAGAGTTGGCTCAGGCGGCGGATGTATGCTACGATGCGCTTAAGGCCGGTCGGAAGATTCTGTTGATGGGAAATGGGGGCAGCGCTGCTGACGCCTTGCATTTGGCGGCAGAATTTACCGGCAGGTATCAGACTCAGCGGGTTGGCTTGGCAGCTATTGCTTTGAACAGCGATGCAGCGGCCTTGACCAGCATAGGAAATGATTTTGGATTTGATATGGTGTTCTCTAGGCAGGTGGAAGCCCTAGGAAGGAAAGGGGATGTATGCATTGGACTTTCTACTTCAGGCCATAGTGCCAACGTCATTCGGGGCCTTGAGCGGGCTCGGATAAAAGGGTGTAAAACAATTGGTTTTACGGGTCGAGAAGGAGGGAACATGCCGGAAGTGTCAGACATATGCATCATTGTTCCCAGCGACATTACCTCTAGAATTCAAGAAATGCATTTGCTTATGGGCCATACCCTTGTGCATTTGGTTGAAAGTAGGTGGTGATTTTTTAGAATTGAGATTGAATTGACATTTCTTTTTTTTGGCTATACCTTGTTCCTCTTGGTTTCGTATCTTAGAAGAGATTGGTTACCTTTGGGCTAAATAATATTTTTTCACCATGAAAATCAGAATCTACGGATTTGCCGTGATAATAGGAACGTTTTTATTCGGTTGTGCTAAATTCAATTTAGATCAGGTTAAATATGAAGTTAAACCGAATCCCCTTGAATTGCATGGAGATAGCGTGAAATGGACAGTAAATGCCTCATATCCTGAAAAACTTGTTCCAAAGAAAGCGGATATTGTAATAACTCCTGTACTGAAATTTCAGGGAGGAGAGAAGGTGTTTGATCCCATTCGTTATCAGGGTGAGAAGTCAACAGGAAATGGTCAAGTGCTTTCACATGCAGGAGGGAAAATTAAGCCGGTAAACTTGAGTGTGGCCTATGCTGAAGGGATGCAAAACGCGGAGCTGCATCTTCGGGTGAGTGCATCTGTAAAAGGGAAAGAGAAGTACAATGAATCTACCCCAACGCCTATTGCATTGGGAACCATCGTGACTCCGTTGTTGGTTCAAAATGATGAGCGCTTTTCAGCTGCCCCCCATGGATATGGCCCTATATACAAAACCGCCAAGGTTTCCTTCTATTTCCCTTACAACTCAGCATCCCTGCGCCCCGGGGAAAAGAATTCGGAAGAGATGAAATCCCTTAAAGCATTTGTAGCAGCTCAACAAAAAGATGGCGCTGTTTTTGAGCGGTTTGAAATTAACGGCTGGGCCTCACCCGATGGAGAATCGTTTATCAACAATGAACTTTCTCAAGACCGATCTACAGCGGCTAAAAGTTTTTTGGAAGGTTCTTTCAAATCTGCTTTTAAAGGCTCTTCTGTTTCCTTCGTAGTGAATGGTAAAGGAGTTGATGCCGATGGTTTCAATACACTGTTGAATACATCACCCGTAGATAACAAGGGTGCGGTTAAAAGTAAAATTAGCAGCAATGCTATGAATTCAGATTTCAAAGCGCTTGGATCATCGGTGTATCAAACCTTAGAACAGCAAGTGTTTACTCCTCTTCGTCGGGCAGAGGCAACGCTTACCGTGAAGCAGCGCCAAAAAACAGAAGAAGAGTTACGCACAATGGCATTGGAGAATGGAGATTTGGCTCTTCCCGAATTTTTATTTGCGGCGGCAACCTTACTTTCAGACCCAACGCAACAATTGCAAGCGCTTGAATTTGCAGCACAGAAATTTCCATCTGATTATCAGCCATATAACAATCGGGGAGTTGTTTTTGCCAATCAAGGCAAATGGGCAGAAGCAAAAACTGAATTTAAAAAGGCGGAAAAGATTGCGCCTTCTGCTTCTGAAGTTGCCAACAATTTGGGTGCTATAGCCCTTAAGGAAGGCAACAGAGATGAGGCCAAGAAATACCTAGCGAAGAGCAACGCGTCTGAAGCAAAATACAACATGGGGATTTTACAGGTGAAGTCGGGAGATTACAGCGCGGCTTCGGCCTCTTTCGGTAGCAATTGCACCTTTAATGCTGCATTGGCTAAAGTGCTTTCAGGTGCTCCAACACAAGCTGCATCGACATTGGATTGTGGTGCCGACAAAGACAAAGCTATCGCTTCATATTTGAAGGCAGTAGCTGCGGCTCGGGTTGCTGGCGACCAAGGGGTATATGAACATCTACGCAAAGCCATTGGGGGAGATGCTAGTTTAAAAGCAAAAGCCAAAAAAGATTTGGAGTTTTTAAATTACCGCGAAAAAGCTGACTTTAAAGACATTGTAAATTAATGCGAAGTGTCAAGCGATTAAATTAGAATCAAGATTAAAAACGCCGGTATATGCCGGCGTTTTTTTATCATTCCCGCTGGATATATCCTGAATTAAAAAACCTCGTTTGTGAACAATATATTAACTTTGAAATGAAGGGGAACAATCAATTCCCTTTGCAGTGTTTTGCCTATGTTACCAGTTTTACTTTCGCGTTCCCGCTTTCGGTTGATTTTTACGGTCATGCTGGGCGTTTATTTCCATGGCATGATATCTGGCCAAAACATAAAAGGCGTTGTTCGGGATGCCGGTGGGAATAAAGAACCGCTGTTTGGAATCAATATCATAGAAAAAGGCAGTAACAATGGAGTGTCGACTGATTTTAACGGGAAATTTGAGCTAAAACCCAAAGGAAAAACACCATTGATTGTGATTGTTACCGGAGTAGGGTATGAAAAGCAGGAAATTCAGGTAAGCAATGTAAATGTGCCTTTGAAAATTGCCTTGGTTTCTACCCAGGTAAAGTTGAAGGAGGTTGAGATTTATGATACCCGGATTACGGAAAAGCAACAAGAAGAGCCCCTTACGGTAGAATCAATGAACGCCGTTGCCATAAAGCAAACCAGTTCGCTCAGTTTTTATGAAGGACTTGGAAACATGAAGGGGGTTGACATTACTACGGCCAGCTTAGGATTTAAAGTGATTAACACCCGCGGCTTTAACTCCACCAGCCCGGTCCGTTCTCTGCAGCTTATCGATGGAGTAGATAACATGAGTCCTGGCCTTAATTTTTCTTTGGGTAACTTCTTAGGGGCTTCAGATTTGGATGTCGCTAAGGTAGATTTAATTCAAGGCGCCAGTTCAGCTTTTTTTGGTCCCAATGCCTTTAATGGGGTGCTAAACATGACAACGAAAAGCCCATTCTTATTTCCCGGGTTCAGTTTGTCTTTAAAGGGAGGAGAGCGCAATCTAGGAGAAGTGGCCTTGCGCTGGGCTGATTTCTACAAAGATAAATCAGGGAGGCCGCGTTTTGGGTATAAGTTAAATGCCTATTATTTGCAAGCCATGGATTGGGAAGCCGAGAATTATTCTCCCAGTACAGATTCAGAGGCCGACGAAACGAACCCCGGGGGCTATGATGCAGTAAATATTTATGGCGATGAAGCCCTGGCGGGTCCCTATGATTTTACCTCCAAATTTGATCAAGCGTATAGCCCAGGGTTGGGTTTAATTTATCGTTCCGGATACCGAGAAAGGGATTTAATGGATTACCAGACCCAAAACATTAAGGCCAATGCCGGCTTGCATTACTTAACCAAAAACAAGGTGGAATTTATATTGGCGTCCAGCTTTGGTTTTGGTTCTACGGTGTATCAGGGGGAAAATCGATACAGGCTACAGGATGTTCAATTTTTTCAGCATCGGTTTGAGGTGCAAAAGGAAAACAGGTTTTATTTTAGGCTATATGCCACCCATGAAGATGCCGGCTCTACCTATGATGTTGTTGCAACAGCCCTCGAAATGCTCAACAACAACATCCCCACAGGCAACGGAATAAAAACCTGGTTGAATCAATATGCTACCTTTTACAACGAAAATGTGATTGGGTTCGGATATGGTCCTTTGTACGATAGCATTCCGGGGATGCCTAATGTGCATATTCAAGGTCCAGTAAACTACAACCATACTTTAGCCAATCAGCTTTTGGCCGATAATATTGATTTAATCCGAGAATGGCATCAGATGGCTCGCAATCACGCCAATCAATCTGCTGGCCTTGGATTTGAGCCCTACTTTCAACCGGGGACTACCGAGTTTGATTCCGCCTTTAATTCCATCATAAACTTACCCCTAGGAGCCGGAGGTAGCCGATTGATTGATCGATCGGCTTTATTTCATGCCGATGCCGGATATTCTTTTCGAACCTCTGAGTTCTTGGATGCGCTGGGGTTTAAAAATTCTGCTCCAGGGTTTGCTTCCATTGAATGGAAGTTGGGAGGTAGTTTCCGGTTGTATCAACCCAACTCACAAGGAACCATTTTCATTGATACCAATAACCGCGTGATTACCAATTGGCAAGGCGGCGCCTATTTGGGTATGGAAAAGAAATGGGAAAAAGTGAATTTAAACTTGACCTTTCGTGCCGACAAAAACGAAAACTTTGATTGGCTCTTTAGTCCTGCCGCCTCAGTTGTTTACTCGCCCACCAAGAAACACACCCTTCGTTTTTCAGGCTCATGGGGGGTGCGAAATCCAACCATGGCCGACCAATTTCTGAATTATGATGTGGGTAGAGCCCGGTTGGTCGGCAATCTGAGCGGGCGAGACAGCCTGATTTCAGTAGATGATTTTTATTCGTATTTGGGCTCTCTTTCTACGGATTCATTGAGCTATTTTAACGTTGACCCTGTCAGGCCAGAACAAGTAAGAACCCTGGAGATTGGCTACCGCGGAACCTTAGGTAAGCGATTGTTTATTGATGGAGGGGCCTATTTTAGTTGGTACACCGATTTTATCGGCTATCAAATTGGAGTGGACCTCGAGATTGAGCCCACAACCCAATTCCCCACCAATAAAACTCAAGCCTACCGGGTGGCAACAAATAGTAAAGATGCGGTATTTACCTATGGTTCAGCAATTCAAGCCAATTACTTTCTCGGAAAATATTATACCTTATCCGGCAATTATTCTTGGAATGTACTTAATCGGTTGGGAAGTGCCGACCCTTTGATTCCTGCATTTAACACACCAGAGCATAAGTTTAATATCGGTTTTGAAGGTCGGGATATTGATTTGGATTTAGGCTTCCTTCGCTTAAAAAATTGGGGCTTTAATGTTAATTTCAAATGGATTGAAGGATTTTTATTTGAAGGTTCTCCTCAGTTTACAGGGGCCATTCCATCCTATTATTTGCTGGATGCTCAGCTGAATTACAGGTATCCGAAATGGCATACCACACTTAAAATTGGAACTCAAAACCTGACCGACAATCGAGTTGTTCAGGTATATGGCGGTCCTCAGGTCGGTCGAATAGCCTACATCTCTCTGCTTTTCGATATGAACCTGTTGAATCGTTAATTCACGGGTTTTTATTTATACCTTAGATTCATAAATATACCTTATGAAAAATCTCTTACTCTCTGCCGCCCTTCTCAGCATGAGTTTTGCTGGAATGGCCCAAACCCGTTACGTGGATGATGTGTTCAGCCGCAATGACGTGGTTATTACTCCAAACGTAACCTTTGGCCAGAATTATTATTTCTTAAACTTCCCTCCAGCTCCGTCTGGAAGTAGTTCTACCAATCCACAGTTGGGCGATTTGTACATGGATATGTATACGCCTCCATCCAGCGATAACGTCACCGATCGGCCTGTCGTTATTTTGTTGCACACTGGATCTTTCTTACCCAAATACATCAACGGCTCCTATTCTGGTAACAACAAGGATTCCGCCTTGGTGGAATTGTGTGTGCGCATGGCCATGAAGGGCTATGTGGTGGCAGCTCCCACCTACAGATTGGGCTGGAACCCTTTTGCCCCCTCCCAAATTGAACGTACCGCAGGAATCTTGAATGCTGTTTATCGCGCCATTCATGACGTTCAAACTGCCGTTCGTTATTTCAAAAAAGAAGCCACTACCTACAACATCAATCCAGGTAAAATCATTTTGATTGGTCAAGGATCTGGGGGGTATATAACTTTGGCATACGGTGCCCTAAATCGTCAAGAAGAAACAGCTTTGCCGAAGTTTCTTTTGCCTAGCGGAAATTCTGTAATCAATGATACACTGGTAGGTTCAGTTAATGGTACCGGAGGTTTGTTTAACAATTACAACCACCCTGGATATGAAAATTATGTTTCTATGGTTGCCAATATTGGCGGAGCCATTGGAGACATTAGCTGGATGCAAGGCGAGTGGCAAGAGCCACCCGTGGCCGCTATTCATGCCAGCCGTGATATTTATGCTCCCTTTGATTCTGGTGTGGTTATTGTTCCCACTACGGGGCAGCCTGTAGTGTTTGTTCAAGGAAGCCGTGCCGTTGTGAAACGGGCCAATGAATTGGGAAACAATGACATTTGGCAAAATGCCACATTTAATGACCCCATTAGCCAACGCGCCTATGCATTAAATCCAAAGGCCCAGTATGAAGGATTGTTTCAAATTGATCGCCCTGAAATATCAGGACCTCTAGAAGACACTTCTCCTTGGGAGTGGTGGGATACCACAACGGTTTCTGCAGAAGCTGCCATGTTGGGTCAAAACGGTCCTACCATTAATGCCAATGGACTTGCCGGAAATCCAGATATGAGCAAGGCTAAAGCTATGACCTATTTGGATACCATTGTTGGATTCCTAATCCCGCGCATGAAGTTGGTATTGGATGATCCCACATTAAATGCTGAGCCTATCAATAACTTTGTAATTCAGCATAGTGCATTTCCGAATCCCTCTGCTGATGTGATGAATCTACGGGTTCACCCCTCTAATTCTATTTCTCGAGTTCGGGTACTTGCCCTAAATGGTGTGGAAATGAGCAGCGCAGAAGTTGTGCCAACCTCTGTGGTGGTTTTAGACCGCAATGGGCTTCCCTCCGGATTGTACGTTGTTGAAATGACAACCTCAATGGGCGTTGTTACGGAACGTATTCAATGGAAATAATTACGGAATTCTCTAAAATGAAAAAGCAGCCTTCGGGCTGCTTTTTTTGTTTTGAACCTTTCTTTTTGGGACTAATGTATTTTTTGGGGGTCTATATTTTCCCGTATTGAATTGCCTGGATCGCATAGTATAGTAGGGGTTTCAGGGGGATTTAACCTTGAAAGGTTGCTCAACTACGAATTAAATTGTCCTATTTCCCTTGAAACTTTGAAAATCCTCGCGTAAATTCGTAGTTCATCGATGAAACGTTAAAAAGAAGACTTCGTCACGTATTTGGGGTGGCGAAGAACAGTTAGGGCACTTTTTGGAGTGAACTACGGGAATTTGGTGAAGCTGAAAAGTGGAATCAAATTCGCCTTGGGGAGTCTCAGAAAAGCTTTCTGAATCGTGCAAAGGCAACT
>JAQCBQ010000242.1 GCA_027621385.1 Bacteroidota bacterium
CCGTTGTAAAAAACCAAGCCCGCACCAAAAAATACCATCCCATGTTTAAACCAAGGTATAAAATCATCAAAATAAGGTGGAGAATTCAAGAAATCACTACCTTCTGCCCCCGAATTGCACCTTGATGTTGACCCTTTAACATGAAAAAAAACACCTCAGCCACGCTGGTTCAAGGCATAGGAACCTTTGGCGCCATTGCGCTTGTATTTGGCTCGATGATTGGATCGGGCGCTTTTAAAAAAGTGTCGGTCATGAGTCAGCACCTGGGTAGTCCCGGCTGGGTTATGCTGGCATGGGCCCTGGCCGGCGGCATTACCCTGATTGGCGCGCTAAGCAATGCCGAAGTCGCTTCGCAAATTGCAGCCTCCGGAGGCCAATATCAGTACTTCAAACGCATGTATGGCAAGGCCTTTGCCTTTATGTATGGCTGGACATCGGTGGCCGTTATTCAAACCGCCACCATTGCCGCCGTAGCCTATGTGTTTGGGCAAAGCCTTCACCAATGGCTGCAATTGCCGAATTGGGAGGTTCCGGGAACAGAGTTCAGCCTTCCCTTTGGAATTCAACCCCTGAGTGACCTGCCCGTAAAGCTGTTGACCGCCGGACTTATTGTGGCATTGACCTTAATCAATGCCCTGGGTGTGCGCATTGGAGGAAGCATTACCACCCTGATGGGCAGCGCTGTTGTGCTGTGCATCCTACTGATTTCTGCGGTGGGCCTAAGCTCTCCCATGGCAGACCCCAGCCTGCTTACCCACTCCATTCCTCCTTCACCTGAAACCGATTCCGGATTTTTGCCCCTGTTTTTTGCGGCCCTGATGGCGGCCTTTTGGGCCTATGAGGGTTGGAACAATGTTGGATTTGTAGGCGAAGAAATTAAAAACCCGGAACGCTCTATTCCCCGTGCTTTAATCTTGGGTGTAGGCTTGGTTATGGCCCTTTACCTCTTGCTCAACCTAACCTTTTTGATGGTGATGCCGGTAGATCAAATTCAAGGAATTTCAGACCAAGAAGTGGCAGGAATCAGTATTATGCGCTACCTGGGCGGCGAAACCTGGGCCTCGGTCGTGGCCGTATTGATTTTGGTTTCCACCTTCAATGCCACCAACACCACCGTATTGACAGCGCCTCGGGTATGTTTTGCCATGGCCCGTGACGGACTTTTCTTTCCCGGAATTGAGCGCCTGCACCCCAAGCGCGGAACTCCCGTACGCGCATTGATTTTACAGGGATTCTGGGCCATAGTTCTGGTGTTTTCCGGAAGTTTTGACCCCCTTACCGATATGTTGATCTTTGCGGCCTTTATCTTTTACGGCATGGGAGCCTTTGGCGTTTTTGTCCTGAGAAAAAAACAGCCTGGAATTAAACCTCCCTTCTCCGTACCCGGTTACCCCGTTTTGCCCGCCATTTTCGTGGTATTTTCAGCGGCCTTAGTCGCCCTATCCATTTGGAACAATCCCAAGGGCTCTGCCGCAGGACTTGGATTGATGGCCCTTGGACTTCCGTTCTATTGGATTTGGAATCAGCGCAGCACAGGCAATGGAGCTAGCCCCAACAACCTAAAATAAACATGAATCGACATTTTCTTTCTCTACCCGAATTCGATAAAATCCCCATCCTAGGCTGGTTTATGTGGGTACTGCTCTTGCTGGGTTGCATGTTGCTCATGCAATTTGCAGGTTTGTGGGCCCTCAGTTCAATCCTTGGCATCGAATTCCAGCAAATCCAATCTCAACCTGAACTGATTCAGAACGCCAGACCGGAATGGGTGTTATTGGCACTCTTCGCCGGATTCGTTCCCATTATCGCAGTGGGCTACCTGCTGTGGAAACCCTGGTCGGGCTTATCCACACGGGCATTGAATACCGCCGATCGCCCCTTTCGCTATGGGGTGTTCTTTGCTGCGCTGGTGCTGGTCTTGGGATTGATTGGAGCGGCCGACTTCCTCTATGTTTTGGGGGGCGGCAACATTAAATGGCAAGGCGATTGGCCGGCATTTCTACGATTTTTACCCTGGGCACTGCTGCTGTTCCCCTTTCAAACCTTGTTCGAAGAATGGGTGTTTCGGGGTTTTTTAATGCGCGGCATGCATCAAATTATCCGCTCTCCATTGGCCGCCTTATTGGCTTCATCTCTGTTTTTCGGACTACTGCACATGGGAAATTCAGAAGTCAGCGAATTTGGAGTAGGCTACATGTTGGTGTATTACATGGCTCAGGCGCTGGTCATGGGCGCTTTGGTGCTCTTGTTCGATGGACTCGAGCTCGCTTGGGCCTACCATTTGGCCAACAATCTGTATGTTTCATTGCTGGTTACCCTGCCGGGTTCCTCCCTGCGCACGCCCGCCCTGTGGATATCTGAACCGCCAGAACCCTTAAAAATGCTACTGCTAAGCAGCAGCATCAGCCTGATTGTGGCCATGAGCCTAATCTTGATTTTCCGGGCCACACAGCTGGATCGCTTGTGGAAAACAGACAGCAGAACAGAACAGAAATAAACAGAGATTGAGGTGTTTTTTGGGGCGGCAGCCGGGCTTTCCGGGCTAGTCCTCGGTTGGCGAAGGTTGGCCCAGCGGGCTTGCGGTGGCTCCTAAAGTCGCCTCCGCG
>JAQCBQ010000243.1 GCA_027621385.1 Bacteroidota bacterium
CGGAGCATGCAGTCCGCTGGGGATTTCCTGCACCGGAACGGCCGTTCCGGTGCCCACCGCTTCAATTCCCTTGCCCAATTCGGGGCGATCATAGGTGGAACCCTCCGGGAATAGGTCTTTAAATTCGCGATGTAGGCTGTGCAGCATGGTTTGCTCAGAGGCCAGAACCTGTATGTCGCCCGTTGGCGAACTCAGGGAATGCAAGGAGCCGTTGTTGCTGCCGTACCACCAGCCGGGCTGATTGGCCGTCAGGGCAATTAGAGATGCCGTGCCCTCCATGCGGCTCAGCACTTCGTTGCGCTGTTGCGCGGGCAACACCGCCAGCCCTCGGGCCAGCACCTCGCTGTCCAACTCAGTTTGGCGCTCAGCGGCGCCCCAGCGCTGCCAGAGCTCGTCCGCATTCACCACAATGCCATTGTGCACCAGCAGCCAAGGACTGGAATATACGGGTTGGTTGTTTTGGTTTTGACTCTCGTGCCCGTTGGTTACCAGGCGGGAGTGGGCAATCAGATGGATAGGGCCGGGAGCGATGTTGTTCAACATACTGCGGTAGGCTTCTGTGCGCATCAGCTGTTCGGCCGGCTGCGGACAGCGGATAAATTGCAGCTTTTGGCTGTCGCGGATGGCCAGGCCGGAGGCCTCTTTGCCCCGGGCTTGCGACAAGCGGAGCAAACGGGCCAACAGGGCCGGATTAAAGGAGCTGCGGTCGCTCAGGTATATGCCAACGATGCCGCACATGCTGCTTTATTTATAGAGCCTTTCGTTGTCTTGAATGTCCATCCACATGGCGAACAAGAAACTTTGTATGGAAGAAATGCCCAGGAAGGTAAAGGCAAACAGGGTTTCGAAACTCATGTTTTGAACCAACCAGAGGGCCTTTAATACCCGAAATAGGTAGGGAAGCCAAATGAGGCCCAGTAAAAAAGAAAAATGATAGAGCAAAAACAAAGGATGGAAATCCCGAAACAGGTACTTGTGCCAAAGCCTGCGGAAGAATCCCTTAAACAAGAGGAAGGAAATGCGGGGTATGACCTTTAGGATTTTCATTTTGCTTTTTTCTCCTACGTCATAAATGGGTTTAATTTCCACTTCTCTGAGGCTGCAAAAGGCAATGTTCAGTTTCACCAGCATGTCGTTGGGCATTCCATAGCGGGGATAAATTTGATGCAGCCGGATGGCATTCAAGGCTTTGTTTGAAAGGGCGGTGTATCCCGTTTGGGTATCGGACACATGCCAATATCCGCTGGCCATTTTGGTAAGTATGGAAAGAATGGAATTGCCCAGGTATCTGATTTTGGGAATGACCAGCAGGGCGCTGCGGTGAATCAGGCGGTTTCCCTTTACATAATCAATGCCTTCTTCAATTACGGGTAGGCAGATGCTTTCCAATTCGTCGGGATCCATTTGTCCATCGCCGGCCATAACCGCCGTACAATCTATGCCATAATCTTTGGCCCATTTGTAGCCTCGAGCAATGGCAGCGCCTACGCCGGCATTTTGAAGTAAATTGATTAAGATAATTCGGTCGGTTTCCGGGGTGGCATTGGCGATGTGGGCCGGAGTAAACAGGACTTCTTCTTGTTGTTGAAGCTGTTGAACCACTTGGCTGGCACGGTTGTAGCGGTTGGGGACCACTCGGTTGAGGATGTTTTGAATGGGGAAGGGCGCCGGGGCTTGTTGGGCCATGTAATCGGCAACCACTTGGGCGGTTTGATCGGTGCTGAAATCATTGACAACGATAATGCGGTCAACGAAATCGGGCATGGAGGCCAACACTTCGGTAATTTGGGTTTCTTCGTTGTAGCAGGGGACTACGACGGCGATGGTTTTATTGTGGAGCATTAGGGGCGGCTTTTTTAAAAAACAAACGAAGGCCAAGGGGTACCATTAAATAGAAGATGAAATCCTGAATATAGCCGTATCGGGGCAGGTGTTTGCTAAGGCTAAAATCCAAGGCCAGAGCCAACAGCAGGAAGGCCAAGGCCAACAACCACAGATATGCGGCATCGGCTGAATGCGGCCCCCGAATCCGCAGTGCAGCAAGGCCCAACGAAGCTAAAGCCAAAACAATCCACAAGATATTGTTTAAAAGCAAACTGTGAAGAAGATAACCCAAGTGTTGAATCTGCAAAAAAATAGGGCTTGATTTTACCCGCGAAAACGCCTGCTCCTTAAATTGTGCAGCAATACCGTATTTGAAGTTCTGGGCCTGCATTTCATGCCATAGGTACTGCCGCCAAGGTTTAGGGACAGGAACGGCATTGTCGTACATGGTGTACCCTTCCCATTGCAATTTTTGATGCATCAGGTGTTTTTCTATGCGGGCAGGCAACAGTGTATAATAAAAAGAGGGCCTATCGTAGGCCGTGTTCAGCAGGTAGCTGCCGTTCTTGTCGCCTCTGTTGGGGGTTGGATTCGGTTTCTGTTTAGCATTGGCGGGCACATCTGTCTTGTAAACCAACCTTGACAGCCGCTGCATATTGCCGTAGTTGGGATAGCCCACCAACAGCCAACTGAGGCCCAGAAGAAAAAAACCAGAGATTAAAACGGTGCCCAGCAAGGGTCGAAAAGCCTTCGATTTTTTAAAAAATAAATACAT
>JAQCBQ010000040.1 GCA_027621385.1 Bacteroidota bacterium
GCCAGAATCGTTCGATTGTGCCGCAAGAGTTCCCAGGCTAAGGTAGCCAGGGTCGTTGTTTTGCCTGTGCCGGGAGGACCGTGCAAAAAGAAAAAGTCTTGCTGCTGCAACGCCGATTCAATGGATGATTGCTGCCCTGAATTTAATTCAGGGTGGGGAGCAGATCCTTGCGGTTCGCGGTGCAGAAACAGGTTGCCGCTTATCCAACTTTGAACCACATCTGCCAAGGGACTATTCCTTTCCTTTTTCACGGTTTCAAGTCCTTGCATCATGGCCTTAAAGGAGGTTTCATCTGGCTGTAAATCTAGAATCCACTCTGTTTCAAACAAACCTTCGGGCCATTCTCGGCCCAAATAGCAAAACTCAAGGCCATTGGCCTCTACCCGACCGGCGATGCCCTTAATCTCTTTGTAGGATTTTCCTGTTCCAGTATTGAGTTTGATTAATCCACCTTTACTAAATTGATGCGGCGCATCTAAGTTTTTATTGCGTTCTATCCAAACCGAAAGCCAGGCATGCCTATGGTAAATTTCATGTTGCACCCGAACAGGGAACCAAGAAATTCCCTCATCAATGCGGTCTTGCAAACTGCGTTGGCTTAAAATGCGGGCAAAGGCCTCTTGTTCGGCCTGCCATTCTTCTTGCAATGCCTCTTTTAATCCATTAAAATATTCTTCAATCTGAATCGTTTTCATTTAAAAACCGCCAAAAGGTGATTACCTTGGCACGAAAGTATGACAGCCTTCTCATTTCGCCTATTGTTTTGGCTTTTTATGTCGGCCAGTGTGCTGGCTCAGCCCATCGAAATATCAAAAATGGTGGTTGATTTTGGGGTTGTAGAACAATGGAACAACCCTCCTGCGGATTTTCCGTTTGTAAACACCTCCGTCTCCTCTCAATATTTACTGGCCCCTAAATACAGCTCGAAGGTTCTTGTTCAAATGCCTAGAAGTCGGATAGAAAGCGGAGAGTCGGGGCTGATTCGAGTTTTTGTTTACCCGGGGAAAACCGGTGCTTTTGAGGAGCGGGTCCAGTTTTATGCCTCTGGGTCGACCGAACCCATTACATTGACCGTGCGGGGACGAGTGAAATCACTGGCTCCGAATGCGGCCTTGGCGTGTCCGAAGTTTGGAGAATCTGCGCCTGCCCCCCAATCTGAACGGACTGTGGTGGGCGTCGTTTTGAGTAGAGCATCGGGAAAGGCCATACCCAATGCTAAGGTTGATTTTCCGAGCCAAACCGGCTTGTTTACCAATTCTCGTGGCAAATTCAGTTTGAAACTGCCCTTTGGATTGTATTCCGTGGCCGTTGAAGCGGAAGGGTATGAACCATACTATGGGCTCAGCCGCATCGCTTTTTCTACCGACAGCTTGGTATATTGGCTAAATCCATTAGGGGAAGAGCCGAAGGACAGCCTGGTTCCCGCACCTTCAGATTTGCCTCCGCCCATTACCTACGATGATCCATCCGATTTTGACCGGGCCTCCTTCAAGGCCAATAACATCGTATTGTTGATTGATGTGAGTGGAAGTATGCGCCAAGACAACCGAATGGGCCAAGTGAAAGAGGCAGTACGAGGACTAATTTCCTTGTTCCGAGATATTGATGCCATTAGCTTAATGACCTTTAACACCCAATCGCGACTTTGGTTGGAATTGGTGCCTGGGAATCAAAAAAACAGGTTGTACCCTCGGGTTGATTCACTACGTCCGGCAGGACAAACCAATGGTTTGACAGCTTTACACCAGGCGTTTGACTTGGCGGGAAAAGGTTTTATTGCAGGGGGAGAAAATCGGGTGGTGTTGATTACTGATGGACAGTTCGCATTGCCGCAGGAATTAAAAACGCGCTTGGTGCAAGAGAAAAGAAAAGGCGTTGAATTATTGGTAATCGGATTTGGAGGCGAACAAGACAAAGGCGTACTTGGCCTGCAAAAGCTGGCCGAAGCCGTTCAGGGGAGGTTTCTGCGATTTGCTCCAGGTCTAGGACAAGAAAAAAGCTTGGTGGAGTTTATCCGACAGGCCAGCAAAAAATAGAAAGACCTATCGTTTTGAAATTTTATTGTTGGAAATTTGACGCTGGGCGGCGCTTTTAAAGCGGTTGATTTCTGTATTTCTCTTTTTTAAATGCTTTTGGCTAATGCCTTGATTCACCCGTTTTCTCCAGAGATTGAAGCTGCCCCTTTTCAACTTGCTTCGCATCAACTCAATTACCTTAGATTCAGGTAGGCCGAACTGGAACTTGATGGCCTCAAACGGGGTTCGATCTTCCCAGGCCATTTCAATGATTCGGTCTTGGTCTTCAGGACTTAGGTCAGGCATGGGTAAAAACAGCAGTTCGCATACTTTTTTGAAATTAACAATGGGAATGGCGGATTGTTTGAATGGAGTTGGTTTAGGGTTTTGCTTGGCCTGCGGCAGGGATTGAACCGGGTAGGCGGCAATAGGTTGGGTGCCGCAGCCGCGCGGCGCGGAGGCGACCTTGGGAGCCCCCGTAAGCCCGCTGGCTGAGCCACCCAGCCTTGCCTCCTACCGGAGAAAGCCCGCGGCCGCCCCCTAAATGCAGCATCTATCCTGTTTAAACTTCTTAAAGCACCTCAATAAGCGGCAATCAGGACTGGGCTTTTTTGTACCTTCCGCCAAAGTTTTTGTGTGAATCTGGATCTGCTGAGTACCTGGTTGCTGCGAACGGCCATTTTTATGGTGATGTTTGCTATGGGTTTAGGTCTGACTTGGCGCGAACTTACTCAGCTGGTGATAAAACCCGGCAATTTGCTGATTGGGCTATTGGCTCAGATGCTGCTGCTTCCTGCACTGGCCTTTTTTTTCGTCTGGTTTCTACCAATAGACCCCGCCTACAAGGTTGGGATTGTGCTGCTTTCCATTTGTCCCGGAGGGTCTACTTCAAACCTAGTGAACCTTTGGTTGGGTGGCAATCTGGCCTTGTGCGTCGGACTAACCTCAACCAATGCCTTTTTAACTCAATTTACTATCCCTATCATTTTACAGGCGGCCCTGTGGATTTTCATGGAATCTACCGCTCAAATTGAACCCAATGGCTTGGAAATGATGGTAGAGATTTTTCTGCTAACTCTTCTTCCTGTAGCTATTGGTATTGCGGCAAAACCATCGCTGGGCAGCCGGGGACTCTCCATTCAAAAGGGAATAAAATTTGTTGCGCCGGCATTGATGGGCCTGAGTATTTTAAGCTTGGCGGCATTACGGCAGAATTCGGACGGTATCTTATCAGCCAATGTACTGACTTGGCTGCTCCCCCTAATGGTTGGTTTTAATGTTCTAGCCATTCTGATTAGTTTTAAGTTGAGTCAAACGTTGGGCGTGCAAGCCCGAGGGGCGATGACCATCAGCGTGGAAGTAGGATTGCAGAATACTGCCCTAGCCATTTTATTGGCGGAATCGCATTTGGGGGCTCAACCGGCCATTTTGGCTCCGGCGATGGTGTACGCGGGGAGCTCCTTTTTTATTACCCTAGCTTTGGCCTATTGGCTGAAGCAGCGCACATTCCAAGAAATAAAGTAAAAACAGTAGGCGTTTCTTGTCCATCGAAAAAGATAGCCGGATAATCGCCGGCCGGCAAACGGCATAAAAATAATTTTCAACCCAATTGATGTCGCTGATTGCTTTATTTAAAGCTATTTTCAGCGATCTACAGGCCGTGTAAAGCATGTTCCTTCAACCAAAAAATGGCCTTTCCCCTTGAAACTTTGAAAATCCTCGCGTAAATTCGTAGTTCATCGATGAAACGTTAAAACGAAAAACTTCGTCACGTATTGGGGTGGCGAGGAATAGTTCGGGAACTTTTTGGAGTGAACTACGGGAATTTGGTGGCACTGAAAGGTGAAACCAGGTTCGCCTTGGGGAGTCTCAGAAATGCTTTCTGGATTGTGCAAAGGCAACTTTGCTGGTTCAGGAAGCGGGAGCTTGGGAATGAGACGGGATGAACTGGCAAATTCATCCTTTTTTAGGAAGGGGAGGAAAAGAGGCAGAGGGATTAAATAATTTTCAAGGTTTCTTAAGTCGGGGAAAACGTTGGCGACCCGAAGGGCGCGAGGCAACCTTTTTTAGGGTAAAGCTTAGCGTAGCCTTCAGGAAATCGCTATTGGCAACAGCCGACCCCGAAAAGGGGCCCCAACCCCTTGCCCCCCCACAACCGCCCCCTATCAACCCATTAAAACATCCAAGCAACACAGCCTCCCCCCTAATGCCCACCTTTATTCTTGGGGGATTTGCGGCAGGGATTGAACAAGCTAGCTCGGCTGTTGGCGGAGCCTGCCCCGCGCGGCGCGGAGGCGACTTTAGGAGCCCCCGCAAGCCCGCTGGGCCAGCCTTCCGCCAACTGCGGACTAGCTGTGAAAGCCCGTTTGCCGCCCAACATCTCCAAACCCCAAAAACGCGACTGCTTTCTCTACCCTCCGTTGCATCCCTATTTTGCCGTACCTTTGCGCCTATGGGAAAAATTGTAGCCATTGTTGGCAGACCCAATGTGGGCAAATCAACCCTCTTTAATCGACTTACAGAAAGCCGACAGGCCATTGTAGATGAATTTAGTGGAGTAACGCGCGACCGGCATTACGGTAAAGCCGATTGGCAAGGAAAAACATTCTCCATCATTGACACCGGCGGATATGTCCGCGGAAGCGATGATGTGTTTGAAGCCGAAATTCGAAAACAGGTCGATTTGGCCATTGATGAAGCTGATGTACTGCTGTTTGTGGTCGATTCCACTACCGGAATTACCGACCTCGATGAACAAGTGGCCGATATGTTGCGCCGAAGCAAAAAAGAGGTGCTCGTTGTTGCAAATAAAGTAGATAACTTCGAACGCCTGGCCGATATTCACACCTTTTATGCCCTTGGCCTTGGTGAAGTACACGGCTTGTCATCCATTAGTGGTTCGGGTACCGGCGAGCTGCTCGACGCGTTAATGGATAAATTCGGCGATTTTACCGAAGCCGAAGAACTGGATTTACCCCGAATTGCAATTGTTGGACGACCCAATGTCGGCAAAAGCTCCATCACAAACCTATTCCTCGGTGAAGAACGCAACATCGTTACTCCCGTCGCCGGAACCACCCGCGATTCCATCGATGTGCGTTACAATGCCTTTGGATTCGACTTTTATTTGGTCGATACTGCCGGCCTACGAAAAAAAGCAAAGGTGCAGGAAGACTTAGAGTTCTACTCCTCATTGCGTTCCGTACGCAGCATCGAACGCGCAGATGTCTGCTTGCTCATGCTGGATGCTACTCAGGGCATTGAAAGTCAGGACATTAACATTTTTCATCTGATTCAAAAAAACCACAAAGGCGTGGTTGTTTTGGTGAACAAGTGGGATTTAATCGAGAAAGATCACAAAAGTGCCGATCGCTTTAAGGAGGCGATTTTGCATAAAATTGCGCCTTTCCGCGACGTTCCCATCATTTTCACTTCGGTACCCGAAAAGCAACGGGTATTCCAAGCGCTGGAAGCCGCCGTTCAGGTGTATGAAAACCGCAGCCGAAAAATCAAAACCCGCGAGCTGAACGACTATATTTTGCCCATCATTGAGGCCTTTCCGCCCCCGGCATACAAAGGCAAATACATACGCATTAAATACGTTACTCAGCTGCCAATTGCGTATCCCGCTTTCGCCTTTTTTTGCAACTTGCCGCAGTACCTACGCGAGCCATACAAACGGTTCCTGGAAAACAAACTGCGTGAAAAGTTCACCTTTACGGGTACGCCCATGGAGATTTTCTTCAGGCAAAAGTGATTTGTTTTTTTTGGGGGGGCGTGCCGGCCTAAGGTCCGGCACCGGGCTTTCCGCTGCAATGCCCTGCGGGCATTTCCACTGCAATCCCTCGCCCGGGCCACCTCAAAATAAAAATGATTTGAACATCCAAACCGGGTACCGGTGCTGTTTCCTGCCTTCTAAAACCCAATTCGTGCCGAATTGGGCTATTCAACCGGTATAAATTACCCATTTCAAGGAAAAGAAGTTCAAGGGCGGCAGAGCCATTTATTTGCTTTGCGCGTAGAGATTAAATGTGCTTTTCCGCATGGTAACTGGAACGCACCAACGGACCACTTTCCACAAAAGAAAATCCCTTTTTCTTGGCCTGTTCACCCAGCCATTCAAACTGCTGTGGAGTTACAAATTCTTGAACCGGCAAGTGGGAAGGTGTAGGCTGAAGGTATTGGCCTAGGGTAACAATTTGAACTCCCACCGTGCGCATGTCGTCTAGGGTTTCAAGAATTTCATCGGTACTTTCACCCAAACCCAGCATAATTCCCGATTTAGTGGTTACGCCGGCATCAGAAAGGCGCTTCAATACTTCCAGCGAACGGTCGTATTTGGCTTGTACCCGAACCAGTTTTGTCAAGCGCCGAACGGTTTCCAAATTATGCGATACGATTTCTGGCTTAGCATTGACAATGCGGGCCAGGTTTTCCCATTTCCCCTGAAAATCGGGAATGAGAGTTTCAATGGTAATTCCCGGGTTCATTTTGCGCACAACCTCAATGGTTTTTGCCCAAATGCCCGAGCCCCCATCCTTCAAATCATCCCGGTCAACGCTGGTAATAACCGCATGTTTAAGTCCCATTAGTTTAATGGACTTCGCTACGCGGAGCGGCTCAAAGGGGTCTTCTTCTGCGGGCTTGCCGGTGGCTACAGCACAAAAGCCGCAGCTTCGGGTACACACGTTCCCTAGAATCATGAAGGTGGCCGTACCTGCTCCCCAGCATTCACCCATATTTGGGCAATTGCCGCTTTCACAAATGGTATGCAGTTTATGCTCGCTAACCAATTGGCGAACTTTTCGGTACTCTTCCCCCGTGGGCAGTTTAACCCTGAGCCAATCGGGTTTGCGTTTTTTTTCTGGAACAGTTGAAAGTATAGAATCCGACATGAGGTATCAACGTTGAGCGGTTTTCAATAGAACCGAATTCAAAGGTAAAAAGTTTGAATCAAAGGCACCACAATAAGCCGACATAAAAAAAGGGCACCAATCAAGTGCCCTTTTCCTTCAAGTTAAATACGTCTTATTTCTTTACGCGCTTAAAAACAAAACGGGTAATGAAAATACCATCGCTATCGTCCTTCCCGCCTTTGCTTTCTACTCCACTCAAAACGAAAGCCAAGTCCCAACCTTCAGCGGCCATTTGAGTCAATTTTGATGACATCAAGGCGTCGTTGCTAGCAATGTTTTGAAAGTTGATACCTACTGCACTGTAGAAGTTGAGCAATTTTGTCTCATTAAAGTTGTCGATTTTCAGTTCTCCTCGTTCAACCTTACCTTGACCGCTCTTTTTGCCATCTGTACGAGCGGTTGTAAACTGACTGGCATCAACGTTTTCATTTTGCTCAATTAGGCGACTACGACCTATACCCATAGGAACAATAGATTCAATCGCGGTCAAAACTTTAAACTCATAGGTTTGAGCTACAGAAACCGATGCAGTTAAAAAAAAGGCGAAAGCCAATAGACTGATTTTTTTCATAATTATGTTGTTTGAACCAAAGATAAGTCCATCGATGCAATTATCCTTGATTTTTTATATTAAATAACAAACAACAGCCCGGCAGCACCCAAGCAATATTCCTTACTTTTGGCGTTAATGCATAGCATGCTCCACAAAAAAGCCCAACACTTTGCGGCCATTTTCGGATTCCTCCTGCCTGTTCTTGGCCTGAATAGCCAAACCGGATGGCTGCAAGGCATCGTTGCCGATAGCCTGAATAAGCCCATTCCTTTGGCCACCGTTGTTCTTGAAAATGGCGCCTACGTTGCTGTGAACGATGCCGGATTTTACCGAATTGAAATGAAGGCCAATCTGCCTCAATTGGTTACGTTCAAGGCTTACAACTACAAAACTTCGGCCCTTCGCGTTGCCGTTAAACCAAATGAAAACAAACGGCTTGATGTTCGGCTAAACCTGCAAAGCCTGAAAGAATACCGCCTGGAAGAGCGCCGAAAGGAAGACCTAAGTATTGTTGAAATTGAAGTCCAAGACGTTCAGGCCATGCCCGTCCCGGGCGATGCTCTGGTAGCTTTAATACGGCAACAGGGCATTGGAGTCGCCGCCGGGAATGAATTGTCGTCCGGATACTCTGTACGCGGCGGAAACTACGATGAAAATCTTACCTATGTGAATGGTATGGAGGTCTATCGGCCGTTTTTAGCCCGCAGCGGACAGCAAGAAGGACTCAGTTTTGTCAATCCGGATATGGTGGAATCGATCGAGTTTTCAGCCGGCGGATTTGAAGCCCGGTTCGGAGATAAAATGAGCTCGGTGCTCAATGTGGCCTATCGAAAACCAACCCTGTTCCGTGCCGATGCTGCTCTTGGATTCCTAGGAGGAAGCCTGCACGTAGAAGATGCCATTTTTCACAACCGATTGAAATACAACATCGGATACCGGTACAAAAGCAACAATTATTTGCTTTCCGGATTGGATACCCGAGGAGATTATCAGCCTGTTTTCCAAGATGTTCAGGCTTTCCTAGCCTATGACCCCCATGAAGATTGGGAAATTAGCTTTTTTGGCTCCTTCTCCGATAACAATTACCGGGTTATCCCTGAAAATCGACAAACCCAGTTTGGACATATCCAAGAAGCCAAACAGCTAAATGTGTATTTCGACGGACAGGAATCTACTCGCTTTCAGGTGGGCAGCGGAGCTCTGAACCTGAAATGGTCGCCCGGGAATTCAGAGCACCGAGCCTATGTCAATTCCTTCCGAACCATAGAAGAAGAAAATTTCGATGTCCAAGGACAATATTTTTTGGGCGAAATTGAAAACGATTTAGGTAGCCCGAATTTTGGTGAAGTGGTAAATACAACCGGTTATGGCACGTTTTTAAACCATGCCCGAAACCGCATGGAAGGCCAAGTCTGGGCCTGGGGATACGCCGGTGAACACCGCGCTAAATCCAAACGACTTGAATTTGTAGGCCTGTGGGGCGCAGAATACAGAAGAGAACACATCCAAGACCGATTGAGCGAATGGAGCCTCCTGGACTCCTCCGGTTATTTACTTCCCTTTAATGGACCGGCAGACTTGAATGGCATGGAACTGGACGAGGTCCGAAATACTTCTTCTACGCTTCAAAGCCAACGCATTCAAAGTTACATCCAAAGCCGAACAAAATTCTTGCTGCCCGATTCCTCTAGCCTTTTGTTGAGCGCAGGTCTTCGGGCACACTGGTGGGATTACAACCAGCAACTTCTGCTAAGCCCAAGAATGCAATTGGGATTCAGACCCAATTGGAAAAACGCATTCCTATTCCGACTCTCCGGCGGTTTATACTACCAAGCCCCTTTTTACCGCGAATTGCGCGACTTAGATGGCGTGCTTCAACAAGGCGTCAAAGCTCAACAGTCCTGGCACGCAGTAATTGGAATGGATTACCAGTTTAAATGGTGGGGTAGGCCATTTAAACTTACCGCAGAAGCCTACTACAAGCCCTTATTTGACCTCAATCCCTATAAGATTGATAATGTACGAATCCGTTACCTGGCCAACAACATGGCACAGGGTTACGCCACCGGATTGGATGTAAAACTAAATGGGGAGTTTATCCCAGGATTGGATTCATACGTTTCCCTTGGAATTTTAAATACCATGGAAGACCTCGACGGCGACCAAGGCATTGGACCAGGAGGAAATCCTGTAGAATATGGATTTTTACCCCGGCCCACGGACCAACTCCTCAATGTGGGCGTCTTTTTCCAAGACGAACTTCCCGGTCTGGAACGCTTTCGAGTCCACCTGAATCTGTTGTTCGGAAGCCAATTGCCTTTCGGCCCGCCCAGCGACCTCAGGGCCGCCGATACCCTTCGAAGCCCATTTTACCGCCGTGTAGATATTGGATTCAGCTTTGTCTTCCTCGATGCCAATCGACCGAAAGTCCACCAAAGCCATATTCGGACCTTTTGGGCATCGCTCGAATTCTTTAACCTTCTTGACATCAACAATACCATTTCCTATTTGTGGATTCGAGACGTTTCCGGGCGCCGATATGCCGTTCCAAATTATTTGACCCCCAGATTAATCAATCTAAAACTGGTGCTCCAATTAAAGTAATGCGCCGATTGTCGTTTCGGAGCAATACAAGGGCCCACACCGTTCAAATTTCCCGCCCCCTTTGATTTAACGGCCAATACTTAGGGCCCCATCAACAGCAATTCCCCAATAACGGTATATGAACTGTTGTTCACCGTTGCCGATGAACGCAACCGATAATACAGATAGGGCGTACTGTTGTTCATGAAGTACAATCCAAAAGGACTTTGAACTGGGCTTAGTCCACTCGTAACAATGGGGGGTGCAGAATTGCTGCGCACATCTAAGCTGGTCCAACTGCTGCCATTGTTGCTGCCTTCCATTACCCAATTGCTGGGAATATGATCGTTCCCCCAGCGCCTCCACATGGCATACGATTGAACCACCTGTGGAGTAGTAAACTGAACCCGAATCCAGGCATTCGATACGTCTCCACTGTTGGAATGCCAACAGCCTGTAATGTCATCCAGTGAGTTGTCAAACGCTTTGGGCGCCGTTCGCGGAGCATCCAATACCGAACTGGCAGCAAATTGAGTGCCCGGCAAACTTTGGCCCGACCCGGCCTTGATGCTTGGAGTCTGAATGCTCAATTCATTCCCATAGGCCACCGGAATTCCCTGGGCCACCACAAAACTGCGTACGTAATACGTTCTGCCGGGCAACAAATTGACCAGGATGTGGGCTGTAGAACCCAAGCCGGGTAAGGTTGTCACTTTGGAATTGGAGGTGTCCGGGCCCGAAAGGGTATCATAACAGACTCCCCGTTCAATAAGGGCACTACCCCCATCACTCAACACCGTATAATGTACCCGGAAGCCTTGAGACCAAAGGTTATCTATGCTGTCTGTTTGAACTTGGGGCGGGACAGGACAGGGGCTATACCAACCGATGTTCGTGCCCCGATAAAACTCCATACAATGCAGATCAAGATTGTAAATCTGCAAGCCTTCCGACGGGTTTTGTATGGAATTTCGCTGAGCCGTGGTTAACCGCGGAGGCAAAAAACCCCGATTCGTGTCGCCCAATTCAAGTCCCGCCGATGCATGAGGCGGTACCTGACCCTGGCCGCCTATTTTTACTCCTTGCCCAAACAAAGGTAAAGCCAACAACCACACAAGTAGGCATCGATGAAACGAACTGAAATTCAACATGCGCTTAAAAGTAAAAAAAACCCACATAAAATTGACTCAAAAGTTGAACCTAGAACGGGTTTAACTACAAGGAGTACCATTCAGCCCTAGAAGGTCTATGCACATATCTAAAAAAACAATACTACTGAGGCTGTGGAGGCAACTCCACCGGACCTCGGGCTGACTTTCGGCCACGCATTCGATCGGCCCGTTGACGCCAGCGATTGGCCTCTTCCACCTGACCATAATAATTTTCATACCCAAACCGATTGGCCATCATACTAACGCGCAACTGCCGAATCATGCGATGAATTCGGTTCTCGGTTTCAATAACCGCCGGCGACATATCATCAATGACGTCTATCTTTTCTACCACAGGAATGTAGGCTGTATCCCGCTGAAGAATGTAAAAATAAGTCAGTGGAACCAGCCGATAGCCTTCCGGCAAAACAACATCTGTCCTTCGACCTACTTCTTCATCCACCAATTCCGGACCAAGCAACACCGGCCTTCGGCCTGCGTTTTCTCGCATTAATGATTGTATCCAAGCTTCGAATGCAAATTGAATCCCGACCGGATTGGGATCCCCATCTTCAAATGCTTTTAATTTGGGTAGCAAACTATCCATCTGCACTTCGGTTCCCGCCCAAACCTCAGGGTGTTTCTCCTGACCCCGAACCAAATACCACGGCCTTCGAAACAATTCTTTATCTAAGATTACAACATCTTTACGCTGATTTTCAACTTTCTGCAAATACATACAGGGCGACACAAAAACATCCCATTGCCGCGTAATAACCAAGGCATTCTGCGGCACACTTTCAAGGGCCGCTGTGGCATACCTCTCCACCAATACATCCGCACTCCGATCTGCACGCTCCACATGTTTTGCAAACATCAATACGGGTATAAGTACCGCCGGCAGGTACGATATCCAAGCCGGCTTTATGCTTTCAAATAAATAAGAAAAGAAGGCATATACAGGAAAAAGCAACAGAACTGTGGCCGATAAATAGTACGGCTCAATATCCGGAATATCATAATTTGAGGCATACCAAATGCAAACTACCAATTGAATAAATAACCAAGGCCAATATTTTCGGCCAAACCATAAGCCGGGAAGAACCGGCAATAATGTCCAGTACAAATCAATAGGTAAACCCTTTACAAAAAGGCTGATGTTTTCTTTACTGAATTCCCAACCCTGAAACATCCATACTCGGTATTGTGCGCCCGATACATGATTCCAAAATCCTGAAAAGGAAGTTAAATCTCCAAAGTAGGCATCGGGGTTTTGCTGGGCCAACATATATAATGCGGCATACATGGGCAGCGCCAAGGAAAGTCCAACGGCCCCCATTTTAACCAATTCAATGCCCCGCTGCTTCCAGGTAGCCTGAGCTCGCCAAACCACCCAAAATAAACCCGGAAGTACCACCACCGAAATCAAATGATTGGTAAACAAAAGCCCTGTGGCTCCTCCCAACCACAACCAAGCCCTACTCCCTTGCTTCAGTTGATACCGAACCAAAGCCCAAACCCATAAACCCAATAAACCAATATGGTACGCATACACCTCAATGCTCAGGGCTTGAGTCCAAACCCGAAGCGATAAAAAAACCGAAAGCACCGATAAGGCCATCAACCAAGAATTCCCCTTGGAATGCACCACCCGCAAAGCCATGAAAAAACCATTGGCTCCAAGAACAACCATGAGCAAGTTCAAGGCATTGCTAACCAACAACGGCTCAAAAATCCCAAAAGTACGAACCCCAAAAAATCCCAAAAAGGTAAAAAGAGGATAGCCGGATGGATGCGCAATTCCCGGCAAGTATTGAACCGCCGCCAGCTCTCCCGCATCAATCTCTTGCAAGGTATGCGACATGGTACTGCCATATACCAAAAGTAAAATCGCGTTCAGCATGGCCAAGGGAAGCCAGGAAGGGAACTTCTTCATAATCAATGAATGTTGGTTTCAAAGATACGTTGAGCCATCGGGCAAAGCTCCATCTCAATCAAAAATTCGAAGCAATGACCCATCAAAAGACGTTTTATACCGAACCAAAGGGTATTGACTTGGACCTGACTCTACTCCTCCGGTAATAATATTAAACCTACTGCCGCAGGCATTCCCCGGACAATCTGTATCGGTTAGGTAAAACCCATTCGACTCTAAGCTCACCCTTCCACAATCCCCCGTATGGTTCGACGGGCAATGAAGTTCATACGCATTAAATTGATCTATACTGACCCGATAAATTAAAATGCCGCGGCTGCCTCCCGGTATTAAGGCATATCCCCCAACCGCTTGCAAATCAACAAAATCTGGATCAAAAACATAAAGGGATATGTCAACCGGAACCCTGGGAACTCCCGGTGGATATATCGGCGTACAGGCCTGAAGGCATAAAAAAAGCCCCAAAGAAATGAGCGTTTTCTTCATGTAAAGCGTAAATTTCGGGATTATGCGGCAATTTAGGCTGTTTTTACTTCAGGTTCTTCCTTTGTTTTTTTCCACCAACCCCGGTTTTTCTCAGTTGGCCATGGAAAATGGATTCCTTTTGCCTCCCAAAGATACCCTGTATGCCCTCATGGTTTTTGCCGAAGTAGATTATTCAGAACGCTGCCCGGGCAATCTTGGAGAACCCTGGATCTCAGATTGGACCACCCACCCGAGTGGTACCTTACCCCCTCCACACGCACCCCTTCTGCTCAGCCCTTTCCCAAACCAAGAAAATCCCGGACTGGTGACACTTTTTTATGAGCAGGCATCGTTCGGGCAATACCAACTGATGGGCGATTTTATTCCGGAGGTGTTTTCCATCCCATGCAGCGCTTTACGACCCAAAGGGTATGGAATTCAACCGGTGGTTGAAAAGTTGAGCCAATTTCTAAACCACCAAGGCTGGAAAACGGCTCAAGGCCTTCCTGCTTCTGTTTTTGACCAATGGACGACCACCCGCCCCGGCCAACCCAAAATTAAAAAAGCCGATGGCAAGGTGGATTTGCTCTACGTCATCTGGAAAAACAATCGATACCTGCACGGCATGTCGACCCTTGACCATTCCGGCTACGGGGTCACTGCATACCAAAGCCCCGCCTTTGGGCCATTCCTAGGTACCAACAGCGCCGCTTCATTCAACCAAGGAAAAGGAGTTGGGCACAGCCTTCATGTTTTGGTCTGCGAACACTTGCACGGGCTGTTTGGCGGAAATCATTGGCATTCCGGCGGCGGAGCCGGAACCCACTGCCTGCCTATACCTCCAGCCAATTACGGACTAACAGGCCAAATGAATTCCAGCATGATTTCATTCTCCGCCTGGGATCGCTGGATGATGAACTGGAAGGCCCCAACAAAAAAATTCCTAAT
>JAQCBQ010000244.1 GCA_027621385.1 Bacteroidota bacterium
ACCTGATTTTGACAAGCTGTTGAATTTTACTTCTTTGTCGCTGCCAGGCAAGGTTACTTTTTCCTTCGATTTTACCGAGGACTTCATAAGTACAGCAATGACATCCTGTGCGGTCATTTTGGGGTAATAACTCATCAATACTGCCGCTACGCCGGCTGCTGCAGGAGCGGCCATGCTGGTGCCTTGAGCATTGTCGTATTTGCTGTCTGGAATGGTGCTGTAAATTGCCACTCCGGGCGAAAACAAATCCACATTCTTTTTGCCATAGTTGGTAAATCCACCCACTTGTTTGGGCGATTTTTTCCAAGAACCGGCTCCAATGTTAAACCAGGTGCTGGAAGATCCGCCGTTAGCATAATATTTGGTTGGAAAACGGTCTTCTTTGTCCACATTCAACGACTCATTACCGGCAGCATGCACCAACAAAACTCCTTTTGATGTGGCATAGGCTACGGCATCGTCCACCACTTTTTTATCCCAAGAAAAACCCTTCCCAAAGCTCATGTTGATGATTTGCGCTCCGTTATCCACGGCATAGCGGATGGAATTCGCAACATCTTTGTCGCGCTCATCACCATCAGGCACTGCCCGCAATACCATGATGCGTACGTTGTCGGCAATGCCGTCCATGCCAATTCCATTGTTGCGCACAGCTGCAATGATTCCGGCCACATGGGTGCCATGAAAGGCATCGGGACCTTCCACCAGGTTGTTCCCATAATACCGTTCATCGCTGTTGGCATAGTTGTCGCCAACTATTCCCCGTGGGTCAAAATTGACATTCAGATGAAAGTTGACCTGCCCTCCAAAATACTCCAATGCCCGGTCTAAGCTTCCACGAATGTCTGCCAACGGAACATCCGGATTTCGGCTGCCAATCATTTTCACCATGGGCATGGCTTCGGCCAATTCACTGCCCTCTTCTACGCTTAACGATTCAAGGGTTGAGCCTTTGATTCCCTCTATACCTTGGTTTTTAGCGGCCGCTAGTACTTTGTCCAGGTTGTCGGCAATGCCTTGGTATTGCTTTAATCCGGCTTGAGCTTCAGCCAAATCTGCATCCAATACGGCCTTGGCAGCGGTATAGTTTTTGTAATTGGCTACATCTGCTTTATCGATGCTTTTCTCGTCTTTCCCGGCAAATTTAGGACCAAAGGCCGCTACAATACGGGTCATTTCAAGGGCATCTTGGGCAATCTGAGATCCGTCTTTGCCACCAATAAAGTTCCACCCATTCACATCGTCAATGTAGCCGTTCTTGTCGTCATCTATGCCATTGCCCGGAATTTCATCCGCGTTCACCCAAATGACGTCTTTTAAATCTTCATGTTCTATGTCAACGCCTGAATCAATGACCGCCACAACCACCGTACGGCTTTTTTTATTTTTTAAGAATTCATAGGCTTGTTTGCTGCTCACACCGGGATATCCATCCACTTCTTGATTTAAATGGAACCAATCTTTGGGTGGAGAATCGGTTTGAGCCGACAAGGGCATAACCAAAAGCAAAGCGGCTGAAAACAGAGCCACACAAGAGCGTACAAAACGAATTTTCATAAAGAGTCGTTGCTATATTTGACTGCAAGATATAGAATTTTAAAGTCAGTTTTTAGCCCTGCAATTCCATGCAAGGTTGTACCTTTAAGCCATGCTCCTTGTCGTGTTCTGCGTTTTTTGTCTTTTTTTTGGGGCGGACTGCGGGCTTTCAGGGCTAGTCCGCGTTCAGCAGGCCCGGCCACAGCCGCAAAAAAGGAGCTTCCAAGGTCGCTCTTTTTTGCTGGCGTGGCCCGGCCCGCTGTCCTTGCGGTCTAGCCTCTTCAATCCCTGCCGCAGGCCTCAAGGCCCATTCTGTTTTCATTTTTTTATTCCCAATTGATGGTTGTCTTTTTTCGTTCGCCGGTGGTGCATAGCCTGCGCCTAAAAAACCTGGGTCTTCTTCTGCTCAGCATTTTTGTTTTGAATCCAAGGCTGTTTTATTCTCCCCTGTCTTGGTTGCTCTTGCTGTTTATGCTTATAGGCAACTGGCACAACGATGCCTGCGATGTTAAGGCCGATGCCATAAATCGCCCCGGAACCAATCCCTTTGAAAACAAATCCCTGCTTAAATTGGCGCGCTTGGGCTTTCTTTTTTTATGGCCCATTTGTGTGGTTTTACTTCTGCTCATTACGCCAATTCGACATTCGGTTTGGCTCGCCGCCGCAGGATTTGGACTGTATTTGTACAACACTCGGCTTCAATTCATGCCCATAATTGGCAATCTTTGGTTGTCAGCCGTCTTGGCTGGATTTTTCTACATTTTGATGCGCCACACATCGGCCAATTCTATGGCGGCGTATTGGGGAGCCTTTTGCGTGGGCGCCGTCCATTTTTCAAGGGAATTGTTCAAAAGCCTTCAAGACCGAGCCGGCGATGTGCAAGCCAAACCCCTGCGCTATCCTCCTCCCCCCGTTTGGCTGTACCGTTTTCTGTCCATCCTGTCCTTATGCTTGCTTTCGGCCTATTCAGCCGGGTATTTCTTCCTTGTGCTGAAAGAGGCACGCCACAGATTTGAAGGGGAAGGCGGAGTCACTATTGGAGTTGCTTATGTACTTC
>JAQCBQ010000245.1 GCA_027621385.1 Bacteroidota bacterium
TAAAGTCTCACTGGTCCCAAACCCAAAAGGCTCAGAATGCATCCCTTCCTGATGATCCACCCCCAATCTCATAAACGCCAACTGATTCGTGTTCATGTTGTTCCCAATTTTATGGCAGAACCCCTGCCCTCCGTTTCCAAAAAATTAACCTAAGGTCATCCCAACCTGTCGGAAAATCAAATATAAATGATTTTTCAATTCAAATGCAAAAAATGGATTGCAAGTCACTGATGCAGAGCAGATTCACTGAATTCCAATTGCAGTGAATCGCCATTAAATCCTTGATTATGTTCAAGTTGGACCTTGAATGATGCCTGTATTAAATAATCAGGTTTAAGGTTCTACCCCGCCCGCGGCAGGGATTGAACCGGGTTGCCCGCAAGGGGGCCGGCGGCCGCTGTGGCGCGGCGAGGAGGCGACCCTGGGAGCCACCGCAGCCCGCCAACAGCCCGCCCGGCCACCGCGGACAACCGGTGAAAGCCCGTCCGCCGCCCAACCTATCCCCATTCCATTGTCTTTATTTGTATTGCCCCTAAGCCGATAGCTCCAGCAGGGTAGGGCAGTGGTCGGAATGCTGCGCCCCATGCAGCAAGGCGGCCGACTTGACCTGCGGCCACAAGGCCTCAGTAACAAACTGATAGTCAATGCGCCAGCCCTTGTTGTTGGCCCGGGCATTGGCCCGAAAACTCCACCAAGAATACTGCTGCAGCTCCGGATTCAGCGCCCGAAAACTGTCCACCCAACCCCCACGCAAAAAGGAGTCAACCCAAGCCCGCTCCGCAGGCAAAAATCCGGTGCTGTTTTTGTTCGAAATGGGATTGTGGATGTCCATCTCCCGATGGCAAATGTTTACATCGCCCACCAATACGGTATGAGGCCGCTCCGATTTCAACCGGTCCGACCAGTCCGACATGTCCGATAAAAATTGATACTTGACGTCCTGCCGCTCCTCGCCCGAAGTCCCACTGGGAAAGTAGGCGCTCACCAAGGTCAATGCCCCAAAATCGGCCCGGATTACCCGCCCCTCGGCATCGTGCTGGGCTATGCCCATACCACAAACCACCCGATCGGCCGGCTGCTTGGAAAGGATTCCCACTCCGCTGTAGCCCTTTTTCTGAGCCGGATTCAGGTAAATGTGGTAGCCCATGCGCTGAAACGGAGCCCAATCCACTTGGTCTTCCATGGCTTTTAACTCTTGCAGGCACAGCACATCGGGCGATTCCGCAGCCAGCCAATCCAACAATCCTTTGTTGAGGGCAGAACGAATTCCGTTGACGTTGTAGGAAATTATTTTCATGGGCTCAAGATAAAAAAAAAGGCACCCGAAGGTGCCTTGTGAATGCTGTTTTTATGGACTTATTCGGCCACAACCTCAAAGCTGAATTCCACGCTGACTTCTTTGTGCAACATGGCGCTAGCCTGATAGGTTCCAATGGTACGAATGTTATCTTCCTTGATTTTCAACTGCCGACGCTCTACAGGATAACCGGCTTTGGTCAGGGAATCGGCCAACATAATGGTGTTGATGGATCCAAAGATTTTTTCGGAATCACTACCCACTTTGGCACCCACTTTCACCATGCTTTCCGACAGGCGAGCCGCAAGTTCCTGAGCCTCGGCCAACAATTTACCTGCTTTATGAGCCTGCTGACGCAGGTTTTCAGCATGCACCTTGCGGGCAGAATCGGTAGCCAATACGGCCAAACCCGATGGAATGAGGAAGTTTCTGGCGTAACCCGGACGAACTTTCACGATTTCATTGGCATAGCCAACGTGTTCTACGTCTTTCTTTAAAATGATTTCCATGACTTCTTATTTTAATAGGTCAGCAACATAGGGCATCAGAGCCATGTGGCGGGCGCGTTTTACCGCTTGAGCCACTTTGCGCTGATATTTTACAGAGGTGCCGGTAATGCGGCGGGGAAGAATTTTGCCCTGTTCGTTGACCAAACGCAGCAAATAATCGGGGTCTTTGTAATCAATGTACTTGATTCCCAGTTTTTTAAACCGGCAATACTTGTTGTTGCTGACCTCGATGGGTGGGGGAGTCAAATAGCGAATTTCGCTTTGGTTGCCCTCTTTTTGATTTACGTCAATGTTAGTGCTCATGAACTTGCAAATTAAGATTTAGCTGATTTTTTGGCCCGACGCTTTTCGCTGTATGCCATGGCATGCTTATCCTGACGGAAGGTGCCAAAGCGAATGATGCGCTCGTCGCGGCGATAGGTAAGTTCCAACTGATCGATAAAAGCCGGATCGGCCTTAAATTCAAACAGATGGTAAAACCCGGTCGATTTCTTTTGGATCGGGTAAGCTAATTTGCGTAGGCCCCAGGATTCGTCATTGATGACTTCACAACCGTTGTCCTTCAGCAAAGTTCTGTAGCGTTCAACGGCCTCCCGAAGCTGCTCATCGCTTAACACTGGAGTTAGGATGAACATCGATTCGTACTGATTCATGAAAATGTGTTTTTCCGTTTAAAATTGGACGGCAAAAATAGAGCTTTTTATTGAATAATGCAAGGTCTGTGTTTTTTTGGGCGGCTGCGGGCTTTCCACTGTAGCTCGCTTGCCCGCCGCAGCAGGGACTACG
>JAQCBQ010000246.1 GCA_027621385.1 Bacteroidota bacterium
CGACACATCCCACAATGGAGGATATCCAAATTGAATCTGGTCTCCCCTATCAATTTTTAATTGGATGATTTTTTCATGGCCAGCCATCCAATTCTTTGGCAATTGAATGGGAATAACTTCTGTTTTTGGAAAGTACCAAAACGCGGTATCAATTCTAAAGTAAAATGGCCAAGTCCTTCAATTTGAATTGAATCAAGCCAATTTATTTGAGTTAAAACTTCTTTTCCGTACATGGTATACTTCATCATCCAACAGTTCGGAGAACTGTACTGATAGTAGAATGTCTATGCCCCTAGGGCGTATAATACCAGACGTAGCCCAGGCGAATTTGAATTTGAAGTAAACCCAGTTGGCATGCCGATGGGAGTTGTAGATTCAGTTTTACTTAAATTCGAGTACCCAAAAAAGGAAATCGGGAAATTAACCCTTCTCTCTCCTCCTCTACCCGTTGCTTGTGTTGACCTTCTTCTTCGATGCTGCTGTGCCCAAGCAGCGATGAATACTTAATTACCTCATTGTATATCTTTTGAACATCTGGGCTGAAACAGGCTTTCTCAATGTAGCTGAAAATATAGTCTTTAGCTACCTCGTTTGGATGTGCAAGATCTTTAGAATAAAACCGGTAATCACGAAGGTCATCCATTAAAATTTCATACGCAGGAAAGTAGTGCATTCTGGAATCCTGGTTGCAGAGCTCCTCAATTGAAACCCTTAAAATGGCCTTGCTGATTGAATTTTCAAGGAGTCCATCGCGTAGATGTTTTACCGGGCTTATGCTGCAAACAACCTGAAGGTCGGGGTTGACCGCCCATAAGGCCTTAAGCGCAAAACCGAGTTTTTCAACGATTTCATGCGCTGTTGCTCGCTTCCGTTCAAAGCGAGCGGCCGGAAGCTTATGGCAATTTGCTACAGGTTGGCCGGTTGTTTTATCTTCAAAACAATGGGCAGTTCCAAGACTAAGAAATAAAACTTGAGCCGTTTTTAAGGCACTATGGCATTTTTCCTGTGCCTGCACAATCTTATGTATGGCACTTTCTTTGGAAAAGCTTGAAAAGCGACCATGATGACTTAAACTAATCCATTTATTGTTGTTTTGCTCTAAGCTGAACCAATCTTGACCTGTTTGAGTCCAAGACTCCAACATGCTTGAAATTGAAAATGGATGGTACACTATTCCATGCGATGGGGGAACCATGAAAAACCCACCCTCTGTCAATTTTGATTCAATCAATTCAGCGAAACAGCTGCCGGCGGAAAGGATTGGGCGTTCAAAATCAAGTTGGGGTAAAACCACCGACGGAAATTCGGTTCTGAATTTCATGATGGCTTCCTTTTTTTCGACGGCTTTTCGGTCTTGACAAATCCTGGATCTACGGGCAATCCTTTTACCTTTCTAGCGGCAACAGCAAGCTCATCGCATCGGTTGTTTTCTTTGTTTGATGCATGCCCTTTAACCCAATGAAAGGTGATATTGAATTTAGGAGCGATGGCCGCATACCTCAACCACAAGTCTTTGTTTTTTTTCCCTTTAAACCCAGTTTTAAGCCATCCAAAAAGCCAGCCTTTAGTAATTGAATTGATAACATAGGCACTATCGGAATAAATATGAATGGGATGCGCCGTTGTTTTCATCATTTCTAAAGCACGAATAACAGCCAGCAGTTCCATCCTGTTGTTGGTGGTATATCTAAACCCTTCTGAATGTTCTTTTCTGTGGCCGTTGAACAGCATGACAACTCCTAAGCCACCGGGGCCAGGATTTCCGCTGGCCGCACCGTCTGTATAAATTTCAACCATCCTTCAAATGTACGCATCGATTTTATTATTTGTGAAAGGTAGCATTTAAATAAAAAAGGGGGCCTAAGCCCCCCTTTCAACCTTTAATCAATCATCACTTAACCTCTTCAAAATCAACATCGGTCACATCCTCACCTCCATCTTTACTAGAGGAATCTTCACCGGGATTTCCTGCCGCACCGTTTGGATCGTTGGCATACATGGCTGAGGCCACTTCGCCAAACACCGCATTTAGTTTTTCCATGGCTGAATCGATGCCATCTAAATCTTCAGATTTATGCGCATTCTTTAGGTTTTCCATGGCTTCATTTATTCCCGATTTTTTGTCTTCAGGAACCTTTTCACCATTTTCCCGCATGAATTTTTCAACCTGAAAAATCAGGCCATCGGCGGCATTCATTTTTTCAGCTCTTTCTTTTGCCTTCTTATCGCTGTCAGCATTGGCTTCTGCTTCGGCTTTCATTCGAGAGATTTCATCCTCAGATAAACCGCTGGAGGCTTCTATTCGAATGGATTGTTCTTTGCCTGTGGCTTTGTCTTTGGCTGAAACATTTAGAATACCGTTGGCATCGATGTCAAAAGTCACTTCGATTTGAGGAATGCCACGGGGAGCTGGCGGAATATCGGCCAAAACAAAACGACCAATGGTTTTATTTTGGTTGGCCATGGGCCGTTCTCCTTGAAGCACATGAATTTCTACGGAAGGCTGATTGTCGCTGGCCGTTGAGAAAACTTCTGATTTTTTTGAAGGAATGGTGGTGTTGGACTCT
>JAQCBQ010000041.1 GCA_027621385.1 Bacteroidota bacterium
TAGTTGTTTTTAGTTCTATCAAAATAATATCCTCTAAATACGTCTGGATAAAATTCGAGTTGACTTCTTTACCAACCAAATCAGGAATGTAAATGAGATCAAAGGCTTGAAGGTACCTGTGTTCGATGTTTAATAAATCTAGCAACTCCTTTTTTGTTGATAAATCAATTTTAAAAAACCCTGTATAATTATCAATTAAATAATTAACTCCTTCTTTTTCGGTGACATTATTCGATAAGGTCAATGTGAACGAATGTTTTCTTGACATTATTCCTCAGATTTAAGCTCATATTTTTTAAAGGAGTGATTGGGATTAATGACTGTAAAATCTAAAAG
Organism: Bacteroidota bacterium; assembly: GCA_027621385.1. Lineage (GTDB taxonomy): Bacteria > Bacteroidota > Bacteroidia > CAIKAF01 > CAIKAF01 > CAIKAF01. The sequence goes on from JAQCBQ010000041.1 coordinate 337, forward strand.
TTCTGAAATATTCATTTCAAATACTTTAGCAAAAACGGCCATGTTTGTGAGAGATATATTTCTTTCTCCTCTCTCTACCATTCCAATATATGTCCTATGGAATCCAGATAAAAAGGAAAGCCTTTCTTGGCTAAAATTCCTTTCTGATCGCAACTGCTTTATTCTACAACCAAATTCTTTAATTAAAATTTCATTTGCCATAAATCAAACCTATACACATTGTATGTTTTGATCAACCGACAATGTGTATCATTGTGTTCAAATGTTTTATTAAAAACACTTATTCCACGCATATTTCCCTTTTTAGTCTTTTTGAAATGATGCAAATTCGTTTGAGAATAAAATGTCCAATTTTCAGTGCTTTCTTAATGAATGATTGGACATGTGCCAAACCAACATGAAAACCCCACTCGTTGCTTTTAGGGGATAAATCGACAACCCCAACCTCTCCCCCCCTTTCAAACCTCCCTTACAACCCCTACCTTTGAAGCATGAGCCCAAGCCCTTGGTTTCGGATGTTGGTGCCCGTGTATTGGCTTGGGTTTTTACTGCACCGCTTTCTTATTTTACGTTTGGGCCTCAGGAAAAAGGCCGTTTTGCCCACCCTGGTGGTGGGGAACTTAACCGTTGGAGGCAGCGGAAAAACGCCCATGGTACGCTGGCTGTCAGAACTGCTTTCTCAACACCGAAACATCGGCATCCTTTCTAGAGGATATGGAAGGACAAGCAAGGGTATCGTAGAGGTTCTTGTCAATAGCCGGGCAACAGAAACCGGCGACGAGGCCTTGGAACTCAAACGCGCGCTTCCACATCTGCCCGTTGTTGTTTCAGAAAACAGAAGAAAAGGCGTGGAATGGATTCAAAAACACCATCCACAGGTACAATGGGTGCTGTTGGACGATGGCTTACAACACCACCTCCTGCAACCCGACATTTCCATTTGTTTGGTCAGCCATTCCGCTTTTAATCAGAGGAATAAGGACCTGCTTCCCGCAGGCCGTTGGAGGCAACCCTTCCGAACCCGAACTCAATTTGATGTTCTTTTTTTAACCAAATGTCCGCCCAATATGGAATGCCCCAGCGATTGGGATGCCTGCTTTTTGGAAGAAATGGGTCCGGCAACCGATCTACGAACTGGAAATCAAATCAATCCGGAACTTCCGGGAATTTTGCTGACCGGCCTGGCAGACAACCAAAGCTTGCGCCTAGCATTCCCCGGTTGGGAACCCTATACCCTTCCCGATCATGGCCATATGAACACGAAGGAAATAGAGGCACTGGAGCGTCGGGCCGCCGGGCGATATATTCTAACTACAGGTAAGGATTTGGCTCGATTGGGGCCTGCAGAAGCTACCTTTTCACGCTTGGCCCTCGTACCTTTGCGCCTGTCGGTCCTTCGGCCTTCAGCATCAGAATTAACTCAAAAAATCATGCAGCATGTGGACAGAATTGAACGAAGCCGCCAACTTTCTTAAGAAAGAATTGCAAGGATTTCAGCCCGAAATTGGCTTGGTTCTAGGAACCGGATTGGGCCAACTGATGGAAGAAATGAAAGACGCCCAACGAATTCCCTATTCAGCAATACCCCATTTTCCAACAAGTACAGTTCAAAGCCATGCCGGCGAATTGCATGCGGGAACAATTCAAGGGTTTAAGGTATTGGGAATGAAAGGGCGCTTTCATTACTATGAAGGCTATTCGTTGGCTCAGGTGGTATTCCCAATTCGGGTGATGGGAATGTTGGAGATAAACCATTTGGTGGTGACCAACGCCGCAGGCGGAGTGAATCCAGATATGGAGGTGGGCGAAGTGATGATGATTACCGACCATTTGAATTTACTGGGAGACTCCCCCTTGTCGGGACCCAATATAGAGCAATTGGGCCCCAGGTTTCCAGACATGCACGATGCCTATGATGCTACTTGGGCCGGATATTTCAGACAGGCCGCCCAACACCTAAACACAAAAATGCATGAGGGGGTGTACGCTGCCCTGAAGGGCCCAGCTCTGGAAACGCCGGCAGAATACCGATGGGTGCGAACCATAGGGGCAGACGCCGTGGGCATGTCTACCGTTCCCGAAGTGTTGGCTGCACGGCATATGGGAATAGGGTGTTCCGGTTTTTCGGCCATCACCGATTTGGGAGCGCCGGGCCGAATACGCAAGGTAGTATTGCAAGACGTTTTAAATGCGGCCGAAACCGCCGGCAAAACCATGTCGGAAGTCATTTTGGGCGGCTTGCGCTTGGCACAAGAAGCGAAATAAACAGTGGCATTGAAGCCTGAACCTGTTTTTTACCACAAAGGACTCCATGTCGGCGCAAAGGGCACGAAGGGAATGTAGCAAAATCCCCCACGCTCTCCTTCAGCCCCAACCTCTGTGAACATTGCGGCTCCCTTGGCGGCCTTGGTGGTAAAAAAAGGCAGTCAAGCCTGAACCACACTCAAAAATCACTTCCGACCAGAACGGTCTTTACGCTTGTATTGCAGCGCTGCCGAAGGCTCTGGAACAAAATGGCCCACTCCACCACCCCTGGGGTCATTGAAATGCTCCGGAACTTTGCCGGCCATGGTGCGCTCGGCCCAGCTTTCTGTTTGGCTGCCGTCGTCGCGGCGTTCCATGGTAATGCACTCTTCGACGGGGCAAACCAGTGAACACAAATTGCAGCCAACGCAGTTTTCGTCGATGATTTCAGGCACCCGACTGCCATTGGTGGGCAAAGCAATGGCCTGGTGAGCACCGTCATCGCATGCAATGTGGCAGAGCTGACAGCCAATGCACTTGTCGGCATTGATGCTGGCCACCACCTTGTAATGTAAGTTTAGGTTTTTCCACTCCACCACGTTTGGTACAGCCTTACCGGCAAAATCGTAGATGGTGCTGTAACCTTTGTCGCTCATAAACTGGCGCAAACCAGCTTCCATTTCGCGCACAATACCAAACCCATAGTGCATCACCGCGGTGCATACTTGCACCGAAGTAGCGCCGAGTAAGATAAATTCCACCACATCGCGCCAGGTTTCAATGCCTCCAATGCCACTGATGGGCGTATTTCTGATTTCAGGATGTCCGGCCAGTTCTTTGAGCATGTGCAAGGCGATGGGTTTTACCGCCGGACCACAATATCCGCCATTGGTACCTTTGCCGTCTACGACAGGATAGGGCGCATAGGTGTCCAAATCAATTCCAACGATGCTTTTGATGGTATTGATGAGCGACAGGGCGCTGGTGCCGCCGCGTACCGCCGCTAAAGCCGGGTCAGTAATGTCGGAAATATTGGGAGTCAATTTGGTGATTACCGGAACCGTTGCCGCTTCCATTACCCATTGAACAATGGTGTTCAAAACTTCGGGTTCTTGACCTACGGCCGATCCCATGCCGCGTTCGCACATGCCATGTGGGCAGCCGAAATTCAATTCTATACCATCGGCCCCGGCATTCTCAACATCCTTTACAATTTGGAACCACTCCTTTTTGGATTCAACCATTAACGAAGCAATCACAGCATGATTGGGGAAGTATTTTTTGACTTCCTCAATTTCGCGCAGGTTGTCGGCCAGAGGTCGGTCGGTAATCAGCTCGATGTTATTGAGCCCGGCCATGCGCGTATCGCGGTAATTGATGGAACCGTAACGGCTAGACACGTTTTGAACAGGAACGCCCAAGGTTTTCCAAACGGCACCACCCCATCCGGCCTCAAAGGCTTTCATGATTTGATATCCGGTATTGGTGGGCGGAGCCGAGGCCAACCAAAAAGGATTTGGGGCTTTAATTCCGGCAAAATTTATGGAAAGATCGATGTTGCTCATGTGTTTTTATTTTGAATCCACTGATGTATGCCCTGGGCGGCCAGCTTACCTTCGTAAGCGGCATTCACCACTTCAGCTCCTCCGTTCACCATGTCGCCGGCAGCGAAATATCCGGGACGAGTAGTTTGATGTGCAGCGTCCACCACAACGCGGCCCTTAGCGTCGGTACTTATGTTGGGTAAATGCGCCAAAAGGGCGCCTTGCTTGGCCTGTCCGGTTCCCTTAATCACGAGGTCGGCAGGCAAATGAAATTCCGATCCGTCGGGGCGGGAAAATGTTACGCCGGAGGCTTTATTTTCGCCTTCAATGCGCAGGGGGCTGGCCTCGAATACGCCTTGCACGCCGGCAGCTAAGGCCGTAGCATATTCAAAATCATAGGCTCCCATATCTGCTTTGGTTCGGCGGTACACCAAATGCACCGATTGGGCGCCCATGCGGGCAGATTCACTGGCGGCATCTACGGCGGTATTTCCTCCGCCAATCACCACCACCCGTTCCGGAACCTGAAATGCATGCTGTTTCATGCGCAGTTCTTCAACAAATTCAACGGCACCAACCACGCCGGGCAGTTCTTCGCCGGGAATGTTGAGTTGAGCTGTAGCTCCTAGGCCTAATCCCAGAAAAACGGCATCAAATTGTTTTTCCAATTCGGCAAATTGAGCGGCATTTTGAATGGGATGATTGTAATGTACGGTATAGCCCAACTGTTGTTGTAGGTATTCGTTTTCTCTGAGGGCTTCTTCGTTGGTGATTTTGTAGGGAGCAGTTCCATACACGGTAAGACCGGTTGGCAGGGCTTTAGCTTCGAAAATCTCGACGCTGTAGCCCAACACCCTCAATTCGCAAGCGCAGGCAATTCCGGCGGGGCCGGCGCCCACGATGGCCACCCGGCGTCCGTTGTCGGGACCGGGTTTGAACAGATTCGTTTTTGCCTGCATCACCGCTTCGGTGGCGAAATTCTGAAGCCGACCAATCTGCAACGGCTTCATGTCTTGTTCGGTGTACACACAGCTGCCTTCGCACAATTGTTCTGTTGGACATACCTTTCCACAGGCATTCCCCAACCAATTTGAATCGTAAATGGTAGCCGCGGCCCCTTTCACGTTTCCGGTATTTATTTGCTTAATAAACAGCGGAATATCAATGTGGGTGGGGCAGGCGTCCATGCAGGGGGCATCGTAGCAATAAAGACATCGGGCGCTTTCATAATAGGCCTCAGAGGTGTTCATCAAAGGTTTTTTCGGCGGAAAATTCCGCTGATACTCCTGGGGCGTTTCGGGTCGTTTGTATTCAGCCATCTGCCTTAAAGTTCAGTTAGTTTGCCATAGGTTTCAGGGCGGCGGTCGCGGAAGAACTGCCAGGTAGAGCGCACCTCATCAATCATATCTAAGTCAAAATCAGCCACCAACAATTCATCGTTGTCTTCAGAAGCAGTAGCAAAAATTTGTCCGCGCGGATCTACAAAGTACGAGTTACCGTAAAACTTGCCTAGATTCCAGGGTTTTTCGGTTCCTACTCGGTTAATGCAGCCCATAAAATATCCATTGGCAGCCGCATGTGCGGGTTGTTCCAATTTCCATAGGTACTGAGAAAGACCGGCAACTGTAGCGCTGGGGTTGTACACAATCTCGGCGCCGTTCAGTCCTAAAATCCGCGCTCCGTCAGGGAAGTGCCGATCGTAGCAAATGTACACGCCCACTTTGGCATACTTGGTTTGAAATACCGGATATCCTAGGTTCCCTGGCTTAAAGAAGAATTTTTCCCAAAAGCCGGAAGTGTGTGGAATGTGGTTTTTACGGTATTTGCCCAAGTAGGTGCCGTCGGCATCAATTACCGCCGCGGTGTTGTAATATACACCGGGCATCTCCATCTCATACAGTGGAGCAATAATCACCATTTGGTATTTCTTGGCGTACTCTTGCAAGCGGGCTACGGTAGGGCCAGGTACAGGCTCGGCCGAGTTGTACCATTGTTTGTCTTGGCCCGGACAAAAGTAGGGGGTGTTAAAAATCTCTTGGAAGCACAGAATTTGTACTCCTTTTCTGCCTGCTTCTTCAATATAGGGCACATGTTTTTGGTACATGGCTTCGCAAATGTCTTGAATGCTGCCTTCGCCTTCGGTCATGGGCAGGGACAACTGAATGAGTCCGCTTTTTACGTTTCTTGGCATAGTGGTGTTTGTTTGTCGTTTATCCTAAATGTTGTGTTTTTCCTCGGTGAATAAATTGGCCGTAACCGGGCTGAATCAGGCATTCGTTGTTGTGAATAGCCAATTCTCCGCGCAGTAAAACGGTTTCGGTTTTGCCGGTCAATTCCATGCCTTCGTAGGCGGAATAGTCGCAGCGCATGTGGTGGGTGGCCGCCGAAATTTTGTGCTTGGTTTCGGGATTAAAAATGACGATATCGGCATCGGCACCCACCGACAAGGTTCCTTTTCTGGGGTGCATCCCAAAAATTTGGGCCGCTCGGGTTGAACTGGCTTCTACAAATTTGTTCAGGGTAATGCGGTTTTTAGCTACTCCCTCTGAAAACAAAAGCTCTACCCGGTGTTCTATGGCCGGATGCCCGTTCGGGATTTTGCTAAAATCGGTTTCTCCCATTTTCTTTTGCTCCCACATAAAGGGACAGTGGTCGGTGCCCACCACCTGAACCAAGCCTTGATTTAATCCGGCCCACAAGGCTTCTTGGTCTTTCGGTTGCCGCAAGGGCGGGCTCATCACCCACTTGGCGGCTTCGAACCCTTTTTCATACAGAGATGCATCCAAGACCAAATATTGGGTGCAGGTTTCAACCAACACCCGCTGGTTGCGTAAAGTGGCTCGCCGAACGGCATTTAAGGCACCTTCGCAGGTCATGTGGACGATATAGCCGGGGCAGCCGGTGTAGTAAAGCAGGTCGGCAAAACGACCAGAAGCTTCGGCTTCCGTAATTTCCGGCTGAGACAAATAGTGATATAAGGGGCTTAACTTCCCTTCCCGCTTATGCCGGGCAATCAGGGCATCAATCATGTCGCCATTGGTGGCATGCACGGTAACCAAGCCGCCGTGGTCACGCACCACACGCATTAGGTTCATCATCTGCCCGTCGTCAATCATCAGGGCGCCTTTATAGGCCATAAACGTTTTGAAGGAACTAATGCCTTCTTTTTCAATCATGGCTACCACCTCTTTGGCGACGTCGGGATTGAAATCGGTAACCGCCATGTGATAGGAGTAATCGCCCACGGCTTTTCCTTCCGATTTTTTCTGCCAGGTGCGAAGCGCGTTGTATAAGGTGTCGCCCTGGGTTTGAAGAATAAAATCAATCACCATGGTGGTGCCTCCAAACAGGGCCGCACGGGTGCCGGTGGTGTAATCGTCGCTGGAATAGGTTCCCATAAATGGCATATCCAAATGCACGTGGGGGTCAATTCCTCCGGGAATCACCAATTTGCCAGAGGCATCGATCACCCGATCTACGCCCTGGGTCGGTAAGGCATGCCCAATCCCCGCAATTTTGTCGTTTTCTACCAATAAATCGGCGGCAAATGTCGCTTCTGCGGTTACCAGCGTTCCATTTTGAATCAAGGTTTTCATGGCTCAGATGGGTTTGAAGTTAAGTCCTGTTTCATACCAAATCCATACACCAAAAAGGCGACAATGAATCCGGTGAACCAGGCAATTTGATATAAAAAGGCCAGGGCTTCTACCCAAACGCCGATCAAGGCCATTCCAATTCCCAGCAACAGGGCCAGAATGGCTTTCGGATTAATTCCGGCAGAATTGTATTGATAAGGGCCCGACAACGAAAACAAGCTATTTACATCTAATTTCTGCTTCCGAACCCAGAAATAATCGGCCAATAAAATGCCCAATACCGGCCCCAGGAAGGCGCTAACCAAAAGTAAAATGGAGGAAATTTCGTTCAACAGCCACCATGGACAAATTGCAATTCCAATAACGCCGGTCAGTAAGCCACCGGTTCGGAACGAAATTCGTTGGGGCCACATGTTCGAGAAGGCCGTTGCCGGCGCAATGACGTTGGCCGCTAAATTGGTGCTTAGCGTGGCTACCAACAACACCAATTGGGTTCCAATTACCACCAGAGGTTGGTTGAAATGCGAGAGCAAACTGGCGGGATCCCAAGGGGCGCCTTCCTGAGTCAATACATCTGCAAAGGCTATGGCGGCCGCGCTCGTAACAAACAGGCCGACAAACGAAAACAACATCATGGTGGCCGGTAAGCCGATAAACTGTCCTGACACCTGAGCCCGTTGGTTTTTTGCGTAGCGGGTAATGTCTGAAATACTGATGGCCATGGTGGCCCAAAATCCCACCATAGCGGTAAACCACAACAAATAATCCCACCAGCCAATACCGGCAGATGCCCCTGCCTGAGCCGGATTCAAAGGTTGAGGCGTGGATTCATAAAGCAGCTTGCCCTGAGCATCGTGGGTTTCAAACCAAACTGCCAAGGTGTCTTTGGAATGGTCGGCACCCAAGGCCGAGGTGAAAAAGGGCCGTTCACCGTAGGACCTAGGCAGCTCAAACACTTCCGAGTCGTTTCCGGAGGCTAGGGCACGCACCTTCACCACATCGGCTTTCCACTCCCCGTCCGAATCGGTCAGCGGATGAAAAAACACCACATCCTGTCCGTTCCGCAATTCCCGATGTGCCGAACCCGTTTGAAGCTGTTCGCTTTGTTTCAGCACTTGGCCAAACCCACCGCCGGCCAAAACGCCCCACGCAATTAAGCCTAACCCAACGGCAATGAGTACCGGCGCCGAATATTCTTCCAGCCATTTAATTCCCTCAAACCCTTTCACCACAAAAAACATGGAAATCAACCAAAACAGGCCAAACCCGATAAAATTCAACAAGGTAGTTCCCTCTTGATAGGGTTCACCCAGCAGCAAACTAAGTATGGCTCCAATGGCCAGGCCGCCAACCCAGGTTTGAACACCAAACCACCCGCAAGCTACCAATGCCCGCATGATGGATGCCACATGAATGCCATGCACTCCAAAAGCTGCCCTGCCAATCACCGGGAAAGACAAGCCGTACTTTACTCCGGCATAGCCATTTAGCACCATGGGGACCGTAATCACCACATTGGCTAAACCAATAATCAGTAAGGCCTCGATCCAATTTAAACCTGCTTTCAGCATGTAGGATGCCAATAGCCAGGTTGGAATGCATACTGCCATACCTACCCACAACGCGGCCAAATGCCAATGGTTCCAGGTGCGGCCAGAAACCGGCACAGGAGCCAGCTCTTCGCTGTACAGCGAAGAGTGCTTGTGGGATTCGGTGCTGTTGGAGTGTTGTTCCATGAATCTTAGTGGCAGTACTCGTCGGCAATGTGCAGGGCTTCGCGAACAATTTCTAGGCCTTCATCAATTTGGTCTTTGGTGATGCAGAGCGGCGGCGCCAAAAATATCCAGTTCCAGCGCACAAAGGTGAACATGCCCAGTTCCTTTAGCTTGGCGGCCATGCGGTTGGTTGGTTCCATGTGTGCCGGGGCGGCATTCCATGGCACGGTTGGCTCTTTGGTTTCTCGGTTTTTCACCAATTCGATGCAACCCAGCAATCCGGTATTTCTAAAATCGCCGATGCTGGGGTGCTGCTGAGCCAGTTCGGCCACCCGCTGCTCCATATACCGGCCCATATCGGCCGCATTTTGAATCATATTTCCTTCTTCCATCACCTTCAGGTTCTCAATGGCCGCGGCACAAGCCACTGGGTGTGCCGAATAGGTGAGTCCTGCCGCCAATGGGCGGTCTTCAAAATAAGCGGCAATGGCGGCATTCACCATGGTGCAACCTAAGGGCACATATCCGGAAGTGATGCCTTTGGCCATGCACATGATGTCGGGTACCACCTCATGGTGATCAATACCAAACCATTTTCCGGTGCGACCAAATCCGCTCATCACCTCATCGCAAATCAGCAGAATATTGTATTTGTCGGCAATGGCCCGCACTTTTTTCCAATAGCCGGCGGGATATTTTATGCAGCCTGAGGATCCGCTTTCTCCTTCCATTAATATGGCGGCAATGTTGCCGGGGTTTTCGTACAAAATCACCTGTTCCAGGTTGCGTGCGGCCATTTCTCCACATTCTTCGGCCGTACGTGTTCCCCAGGGACAGCGATAGAAATAGGGGTTTTCTACGTGGGTAACGCTGGGCATGGCCTGGCTGTCCATGGGATGCCGGCGCGGATCTCCGCCCACCGAACCCGCCCCGTAGGTTGCCCCGTGGTAGGAACGGTACTGGGCAATAATTTTATGCTTGCCGGTGTACATCCGGGCAATTTTAATTGCGTTTTCTATGGCCTCAGCGCCGCCCAGGGTGAAAAAAGCCTTACTTAAATCGCCCGGAGTAATCTCGGCCAACTTCTTGCCCAACTGGGCTCGAACCTCGGTAATCATGCCGGGATACACATAGCTGACTTTTTCCATTTGCCGGGCCACTGCCTGGGTGACGCGCTGATTCCCGTGCCCGATGTTCACATTCATCAATTGCGATGAAAAATCAATGATGCGTTTGCCCTGGGCATCCCACAAATAAACCCCTTCTGCCCGATCAATTTCAATCGGATTCAAGCCCGACTGCTTTGACCAGGAAAACAACGTGTAGTCTAAACTGTCTTTTACACTTGCTGACATCATAACTTCTGTGTGCTTTGTATTAGCTCATCCAATTGGTGCGGGCCTCCGGATTCCATTTGGTGGAGGTTTTTTTGTTTTGAGTCCAAAATTCAATGGATGATTTTCCGGTAATATCCCCCATTCCGAATTTTGAGTCGTTCCAGCCTCCGAAGGAAAACGGCTCGCGTGGAACAGGCACGCCTATGTTCACCCCAATCATACCGGCGCTGGCGCGTTCCATCACCACTTTCGCCATTGAACCGCTTTGGGTGAATACGGCGGCGGCATTTCCATAGTTCGAGCTGTTTTCCACCTCTAGGGCTTCGTCCAGGGTTTTGGTGCGGACAATGGAAATGACCGGACCAAAAATTTCTTCCTTGGCCACGGCCATATCGGGAGTTACATAATCAATAATGGTTGGACCGACATAAAAACCGCCTTCTTTTCCAGGAACGGTAGCTCCGCGACCATCCACTAAGATTTTTGCTCCGGTTTGTTCGGCTTCGGTAATGTATCGTTCAATGCGTTCTTTGGCGGCTGCACTAATGACCGAGCCCAGGTTTTTTCCAGGCACGATGGCCTTGGCTTCATCAACCATTCGGTCAATAATGTGCTGCACCTGATCTACGGCCACCATTACAGAAGCCGCCATACAACGCTGTCCGGCGCATCCGCTCATGGATGCCACCACATTGCTGGCGGTCATTTCTACATGGGCATCGGGCAATACCAACAGGTGGTTTTTAGCTCCGCCCAAGGCCACGCAACGCTTCAGAGTTGAGGTTGCTCGAATATATACCAGCTTGGCCACGGCCGTACTGCCAACAAAAGAAACGGCTTGAATGCCGGGGTGATCGCAGAGGGCTTCCACCACGTCTTTGCCGCCGTGCACCACTTGGAACACGCCATCGGGCAAGCCCGCTTCTGTTAGCAGTTCCGCCATGCGCATAGCGCTTAATGGCACCACTTCCGAGGGCTTTAAAATCACGCAGTTTCCCAAAACAATCGCGTTGGGCACCGTCCAGTGCGGAACCATATTCGGAAAATTAAAGGGACTGATGCAGGCCACCACGCCCAGCGGTTTTTTCTCAATGCGTGCTTCCACGCCACGGCTCACTTCTTGCACTTCATTCACAATAATTTGAGGCATCGAAACGGCGAATTCGCAGAGTTCCATGCTTTTTTCAATTTCGGCCCGTGCTTCATCCATGGTTTTGCCGTTTTCAATGTGCACCAGGCGGGTCAGCTCTTCCATATGGGTTTCCAGCAACTGCCGGTAACGGAAGAAAATCTGAACGCGTTCTTTCAGGGTTTTGGCCGACCAAGCGGTAAAGGCTTTTTTAGCAGCGGCCACGGCCATATCTACTTCATTCATTCCGCCCATGGGTACCATCGACAGCAACTGTCCGTCAATGGGGCTAATCACTTCCAGCGCAGGCCCGTTCAATTCCAGCGTTTTGCCTGCAATCAGGTGTCGAGCTTGGGGCAAAGTCAATTCAGCAATCGTCATAGTTTTGTACAAATTTGGCGGGATTTCGCCGCGGTTTAAGATTTTAAAAGGACAAGTTATTACAAAAGAACTGAAACGCAACGGGCTTTGCCGGGGCGAAACGGCTAAGCGGCTGTAAATCAGCATTTTTTGGGGTCTTCCAAAAATCTATGAAATCTTACCCGGGGTGGTAAGAGTGTTTACATCCAAATTCAACGTTTGTCGTGCCTTGCTCCCACCACTACAATGGCTTTTCCCCCTTTAATCTTTTCTCGGATGGATTTTTCTATGGTTCGGCTAAACATTTCTTTCGTTGAATGGTAAAATCAAACATTATACTGACCAAAGGTGGCGATTTTAAGCCATCGTAATGACCTAAGGTTGGTTTTTAGGAGATATTAAGTCAAACCGTTTCGGTTTTTTAACCGGCCTTGGGGGAGGTGGGTGGGTGGGGCAGTTTTCGCTTGGAGTTCTGCGTATGAAAACAATTTTGGCCACGGATTTCTTGCACACACTCGCTCCAACTGCAATTTCTCTGAGAACGTTGTGCCGACATGGTGTACTTTGCATTAAAAAAACCTTCTGGGCCTAACTGCCGATTTTTAACGCAAAGTGCGCCAAGGTAGGCGCAAAGGGAGCAAAGGATCTTCCGGATCTCCTGCCCACACTTGCCTGACTAAAACCACGGTGAACGTTGTGCCGACTTGGAGTTCTTTGTGGCAAAAAACAACAACCCCGACATAACCGGTAAAATAGGGCATAACGTATAGGAAAAAGACAACCAATTTGGATTCTATTCCTAAAAGGTTACTATAATTTTGGATTCTATTCCAAAAAAGTTGTATTTTTGATCAAAATAAGGGTTTTGGTACAACGGATTATAGAGAATCAAATGCGGGCTCGCCTTTTTAAAGGAAAGGCCATTCTGCTTTTTGGGGCTCGGCAGACGGGAAAAACCACCTTATTGAAAAAAATCGTTCATTCATACGGAAGCGATGCACTTTGGTTGAATGCCGATGAATATGATATCAAAGAGCGATTTAACAATCCAACGTCCACCTCGATTAAAGCATTAATTGGAACCAAGAAGCTGGTTATTCTAGATGAGGCGCACCAAATTCCAGATATAGGCATAGCTTTGAAGCTATTGGTGGATACCTACCCTGAAATCCAAGTTGTTGCAAGCGGTTCGTCCGCATTTGAATTGCAAAACAAAACCAGTGAGCCCTTAACGGGTCGAAAAATTGAATTCCAATTGTTTCCGCTTTCGTATCGGGAATTGGCGGATCACAACCAAGTGCTCATCGAGCAAAGGCTATTGGAACACCGGCTTGTCTTTGGTTCTTATCCGGAAGTAGTGAACAACCAAGGAAATGAGGTAGAAGTGCTTAAGTTGTTGTCGGACAGCTTCTTGTATCGAGATTTGCTTATGCTGGAAAGCATTAAGAAACCGGAAAAGCTGGTAAAGTTGTTACAAGCCCTTGCCTATCAAATTGGTCAGGAGGTATCGTACAACGAGGTTGGCAACTTAATTGGTTTAGACAGCAAAACCGTAGAGGCCTATGTACAGTTGTTAGAAAAATCGTTTGTGGTGTTTCGTTTGCCTTCTTTTAGCCGCAATTTAAGGAACGAGCTGAAGGCCTCGAAAAAGATATATTTCTACGACAATGGAATCCGCAACGCGTTGATCTCCTCTTTTCAATTGTTGGAAGGGCGGCAAGACATCGGCGCCTTATGGGAAAACTATTTGGTTTCTGAGCGCAGAAAGTCAAATTCCTATGGCATGTTTTATGGGAATGCCTATTTCTGGAGAACCAAAGAACAGCAAGAAATCGACTACATAGAGGAAGTGGATGGAGGATTGCGTGCTTACGAATTTAAATGGAAGGAAAAAGCCAATCAACGGATTACCAAAACCTTTAGCAGGGCCTATCCGAATTGCGAAACGGCCTTTGTTCATAGGGGGAATTACGATGGGTTTTTGTAGGGGATTTAGCGGGTTTTAAATGGTTAATTTAGAGACGAAAAAATCAGGTCATTTTGCCGCCAACTTAAACGTTTTCAAAACATCCTACTACCTAAAAATTTTCGATTAAGATAAAGTCCAACGTTAG
>JAQCBQ010000042.1 GCA_027621385.1 Bacteroidota bacterium
CGCGGGCCAGGCTCCGGCCCCCTTGCGGGCTAACCGGTTCAATCCCTGCCGCAGCCACTCAATTAAAAATCGATTTTGAATTCCAATTGCAGCACAGATGCGCACTCTGGCCTACTTAATTCACCATGGCTACTGAACCAAATCAAGGCGAATCCGTTTCTCTATTGAAAAACTCTGATTATAAATTGTTTTTACAGATTCATTTGTTTTTTTTAACTCAGCCACAATGGTAAACTTAGCTTCCTTTTTTCGCCTTTCCATCATCCATTTTTTATTGGTCTTTTTGTTTCCAATTGTCCTTACAGCTCAAATCCCAAACTATGTAAGTACTTCCGGTTTGGTGGGCTGGTGGGGTTTCAATGGAAACGCTCAAGATTTGAGCGGCAATGGCTTCAATGGTGCAGTGAGCGGTGCCAGCTTAAGCAACAATCGATTTGGAACTGCGTTTTCAGCCTACTCTTTTGATGGCACCAACGACCGAATTACCGTCGGAAATGCGCAAGCGCTTAATCCCGGTCAAATGACAATGAGCATTTGGGTGAATCCACAAGCCTTTGGTCCCAGCGAACAATACATTGTCAATAAATCCTTCGATCCCACACCTCGGCATTGGTCCATTAGAGTGACGGGTACTGGGCAACTTCAAGTCGAAACCAGAATTAACAATACATACTATTTGTATTCGGCTTCAGGTCCTGCAGCCAATCTAGCCCTAAATCAATGGGCCTTTTTGTGTCTAATTTATGACGGGAATCGAACGCTGTTGCTCCACAATCAAGATACGGTCATTAATGTCAACCAAGCCGGTTCATTAACCTCATCCAATCTGGCGCTGAACTTTGGATATTTCCCGCATGCCAATATGCCTCCTTTTGGATATTTTTTCAACGGAAGGCTGGACGATGCCGGCATGTGGAATCGGCCCCTAAATTCATGCGAGGTGAATCGCCTGTACAATGCAACTGTGCTGAATAACAATACCATTTTGTCTTCCACACCCTACACACCTATGACGCATGTGGTTAACAGTGCAGGTTTGGTGTACAATCCTGATTCCATCAGCATAACTCAAGGCGATGCGGTTCAGTTTCAAATTGGAGGAAGCCACGATGCCAGAGAGGTTTCTCAAGCCACCTACAATGCGAATGGTAATGCCTGGAATGGGGGATTTCAAACCGCATTTGGAGGCGGTTTGGTGAATTTGCCCAACTTAGGCACCTATTATTATGTTTGTACTCCCCACGCCAGTTTCGGCATGAAAGGCCGTATTTTCGTACAGCCCTACACCGGAAATCAATCGCCCATTTCCTTTTGTCAGGGCGATAGCGCTCAATTGCTGGCCAGCGGTTCACAAACATATTTGTGGAGCAACGGAAAATCGGGAAACAATACCTACGTCAATGCCACAGGAGTGTATTATGTAGTTGGTTTAGACCAACACGGCTGCCCGGATACTTCGGCCACAATTAATGTTACGGTAAATCCAAGGCCCACAGCAGTGGTTTCTGCCTCTGGACCATTGGATTTTTGCGCAGGGGGCTCAGTAAATCTAACAGCTTCAGGAGGAGTTTCTTATGTGTGGAGCTCAGGAGCATCCAGCGCTGGAATTCAAGTGCAAAGCTCAGGAACGTTTTCGGTCATTGCAACCGATGCCAATGGCTGCAAGGACACGTCTGCTACGTACACAACACAGGTTTTTCCAAACCCCATAGGTCAGATACAAAACCTGGGGCCAACGTCGTTCTGTTCCGGAGACTCCGTTCAACTTCTGGCCTTTGGTGGTCCAAACATTCTATGGTCGAATGGGGCAATTAATGATACCATAACGGTAAATCAATCCGGGTTTTTTCAGGCTACGGTAACCGATACCAATGGCTGCTCCGGATTTAGTCCTTCCGTTCAAGTCACGGTTCATCCTCTTCCCAACGTTCAAATATCTGCATCAGGTCCCACCAGCTTTTGTCAAGGCTCGAGTGTCCAACTGAATGCTACTGGAGGAAGCACCTACCTGTGGAGTACAGGGCAAACGGGGAGCTCAATATCTGTTAGTGGATCTGGGACTTACACCGCTTTAGCCACTTCAAACCAGGGTTGTCAAGATTCCAGCAATGCGATTTCAGTAACGGTGAATCCGTTGCCTACGGTTTCAATTCAGGCGCAGGGCCCGCTGGCATTTTGCCCGGGACAAAGCGTCAACTTAAGCGCTCAAGGAGCCCAATCCTACAGTTGGAGCAACGGTTTAACCGGAAATGCGATTCAGGTAACACAAGCAGGGAATTTTTCCGCCATAGGAACAGATTCCTTGGGTTGCCAGTCCAGTTCCAATGCCTTAACAACGGGTTTTCATCCCGTTCCTACGGCTCAAATTCAAGTTCAGGGTTCCTTGCAATTTTGTCCGGGCGATAGTGTTGTATTGCTGGCTCAGGGAGGCGATACTTATTTATGGAACAACGGCAGCACCGCCGCTCAGCAGGTGGCTCTGCAAAGCGGTACGTATTCTGTCATTGCCAACAATTCCTTTGGATGTTCTGATACTTCAACTGTTGTTTCTGTTCAACAGGTTGCCGCTCCCACAGCATTAATTACAGCCTCAGGACCTTTGTCTTTTTGCCAGGGCGATTCGGTGGTACTTCAAGCTTCGGGTGGCAGCACGTACGTGTGGAGTAACGGCAGTACAAACACCAGTATAACCGTAAATCAATCAGGATTTTGGTCTGTTCAGGCGGCCTTAGGTACAGGTTGTGTCGATACATCGCAAACGCTGACAACTCAGGTATTCAATTTGCCAACCATTCAGGTTGCCGCCTCCGGATCCACCTCTTTTTGTTCAGGAGGACAAGTTGTTCTGTCGGCTTCGGGTGCTCTTTCTTACGCCTGGAATACAGGTCAGCTCTCAGATTCAGTTGTCATTCAAAACGCTGGGTCTTTTGTTGCAGTAGGTACGGATGCCAATGGATGCAGCAATACCTCAGCACCAACGGTAGTGACAGTATTTCCCAATCCCGTCGTTGGCATTACTCCCAGCGGTTTAATTTCTATTTGTCCTGCCGACAGCATTGAATTAACTGCTCAGGGGGCCCTGACTTTCATTTGGAATGACGGATTTCAAGGCAGCACTCGCTATGTACAGCAGGCAGGGATTTACTCTGCTCAAGGTACCGATGCCAATGGCTGCAGTGCTGGAAGCGATTCGGCCACCTTGAGCATTCTCCCCTTACCCCAATGGATTATTCAGCCCCAAGACAGTATGGTGGTTGCTGGGAGTCAGGTTGGTTTTTCAGCTCAGGTGCAATCCCTAATTGCTGTTTATCAATGGCAAATCAATACTGGAACTGGCTGGCAAAATCTATTGGATACAGGTGGGGTAAGTGGATCTGGCAGTTCGAACTTAATTTTAGCCTTGGCCGATTCCGCTTGGAATGGGTATCAATTTAGGTGCATAGCAACTCAAGAGGGCTGTTCTGACACTTCGCAATCGGCTGTTCTTATGGTTGAAATTCCTGTAAATGGTCTGGTGTCTAGTTCTGATCTTTCCTGGAAATTGCAGCACAATCCTACAGGACCTCAGCTTAAAATCCTTGGACTTAATGAAGAAGTCAATTACCGAATTTTGGACGCTTCAGGTCGATTGTGGCTTCAGGGTAAAAAATCAGGGGTTTTTAATTCCATTGATGTGAGCAGACTGCCCTTGGGCTGTTATATGCTTCAATTGACATCAGCCACAAAAACCTGGGCTGTCCGGTTTTGCCCATAATTGCATTTGAATGGTGCTAGGCTGAGTGTTTTGTGCTTTCATTTGTACAAAATAGGGTTATCGCTCCAAAACTTAAGCTAATTTTGCTGCATGATGACCAATGCTATGAGGGTACTTTTCCCTATTTTTCTCTTTTCGTTGATTCAAGGGGCTTTTGCTCAGGGAGTTCGAATTGGAACAAATCCAGGAATTCCTGATTCATCGGCTATCTTGGATGTAGATGATACGACCAGAGGCTTTTTGCCCCCCCGATTAACTACCACCCAGCGAAATGCAATTCAAAATCCTGCCGACGGCTTAATTGTCTATAATGTCAGCACCAATTGCTTGCAAATGTCAACATCTGGAATTTGGTTTGACATTCGGTGCCAATGCAGTTCTTTGCCCGACCCCACGTTTACCGGCTCAAATCAGGGGACGACAAATCAGGCCATGGTTTTTTCTGCGGTGGCTCAAGGCCTGACCTATGCCTGGACATTTCAAAATGGAAGCCCGGCAAGCAGCTCCAGTTCCACGCCTTCCGTTACCTGGACTCAAACAGGCACGTTTAATGTGCAATTGAGAGTAACCGATGCAAATGGCTGCTCCGATTCCAGTCTTCAACAAATCACGGTCAGCAATGTTTCCCCGCAAAGTTGTTGGCACATCAAACAAAACAATCCCAATGCCAGCAGCGGTCTTTACTTGTTGGATCCTGACGGAATAGGTGGTGTTAATCCCGAGCAGTTTTATTGCGATATGACAACCGACGGTGGCGGCTGGACTTTAATTGTTCTCAGCAACGGAAATGTATCCGGCCATCCCAATGTAGGATTGTCGGTGGCAAAGAATACGCTGCTGAGCACCAACGGCGGTCTTGTTTCTTCTAATTTAGATGCCTTTGATCAGTGGACGGGTACTAACTTTTGGAATTTATTGGGTTCTCAAGGGCAAATGCTATGGAAAGTAGGATCTGGTAGTTCTGGAATTCTGGATATCGTCCGCCACAATTTCAATGTGTACAACAACGGAGAACGTGTGAGTTTTAGCAATTACCAAGCTTTGCAGGGTGGCATTCCAAATATTGATTACAACAGCAACGGCTATTTGCAGGCTTCGGGTAGCAGTACAGGCGGCAGCAGCTGTACTGTTGAATCAAGCCCCACTGTTGGTCTGCATGGCCCATGGTTTTACCACAGCTGCAGCAACGTTAGTCCATGGTGTACCGGGCACAGCGATTGCAGCGGTTTGCCGGTTCGAATGCAATGGAGAAATCAAAGTAATTATACCACAGCCACTTCTCCAAGCTGCTCAAACCATGGAGAGATTTTTGTTCGGTAAGCCGATTCCGGAGTTTTTTGGAATGGAAATTCACCTCTTCTATTTCCGGTGAATGCCTGAATATCAAATGTGTTTCTAGGGTTGTTTTCTAGAACTCACTTCATTGAAGAAAGGCAAATTAACAAAAGTGGTTGTACACTGCTTTCAAATGTTCGGATAGCATGCTTTCATTACTGCCTTCAATCTGATGCCGTTCAATAAAATGCACCAATTCGCCATCTTTAAAAATGGCAATGCTAGGTGAGGAGGGAGGATAGGGTAAAAAGTACTCCCGGGCGGTTTGCACAGCCTCGGTGTCTACTCCGGCAAAAACCGTACTCAATGCAGAAGGGCGTTTTTCATTTTCTAAACTATGGATAACACCTGGGCGCGCACCTCTTGCGGCACAACCACAAACTGAATTTACCACTACCACATGAACGCCTTCGGTTTTTTCAATGGCTTCTCTGACTTGTTCGGCTGTTTCCAATGAAGTAAATCCTTTATTCACTAATTCCTCCCGGCAGGGAGCTACTATTTGTTCTGGATACATGGTTTTTTAGTTAAATGATGTACAAAATTACAGGTTTTTAAGGTAGAAAGTGGGATTTTTTATTCTACCGTTCTAGAATATGGAAATCAACTGCCAATGCATTGACAAACAGAGATGAAGTTGGTGATTTTATCATGATTAGTGTCGATCAAACTCCATACGCATTCCCGGATTTGCGCCCATCAGTTGCCCTTGATCCCAAACCTTGATTCCATTTACCCAAGTGGTTTCAATTTGATGCTGAAAGGTTTGGCCCAGCATAGGGCTCCAGCCGCATTTGTATAATAAAGACTCTTTTGTAACAGTCGAAGGCGCATTTGGATTCACCAGGATGAGGTCGGCTTGGAAACCAACATCAATAAATCCCCGGTTTTTTATTTTGAATAGGCGAGCTACTTGATGAGCCATTTTATCTACCACTTGCTCTGGAGTAATCCACCCCTCAAGAGTTAGCTCTAGCATGGCTTGAACGCTATGTTGAACCATTGGTGCTCCGCTGGGGCAGTCAAAGTAAGTCTGCTGTTTTTCTTCGATGGTATGTGGAGCGTGGTCGGTGGCAATTACATCAATGCGTCCCTCCAAAAGGGCTTGCCGGATGGCATCTCGGTCCGTTTTTGCCTTAACCGCTGGATTCCATTTAATGAGGCTGCCTTTTTGCTGGTAATCCTCCTGAGTAAACCACAGATGGTGTATACAGGCTTCAGAGGTAATTCTCTTATTTTCTAATGGGCCAGGCTGGAATAAGGACAATTCCTTTTCTGTTGAAATATGTAAAATATGAATGTGTGTATTGTACTTGGTAGCCAATTCAACGGCTCGGGCTGAAGAGGCATAGCAGGCTTCAGCATCTCGAATTATAGGGTGATAAGCCACCGGAACCTGGTCTCCGAATTTTTCCCTTGCCAAGGCAGAATTTCGACGAATGTGTTCTTCCGATTCACAATGCAAGGCAATGATTCCGGTAAACTGCCTGAACACTTCTTTCAAAATATCGTCTTTGTCAACCAACATTCCTCCGGTTGAAGAACCCATAAAGATTTTCAAGCCACATACTTGGCCCAAATCTGTTTTCAAAATTTCATGAAGATTATCGTTGCTGGTCCCCATGAAAAAAGAATAGTTTGCGGGCAATTGCCCTTCGGCCAATGCGTATTTTTCAGCCAAAAGCGCTTGGGTGGTAGCCGGAGGTTTGGTGTTGGGCATTTCCATGAAGGAAGTTATGCCACCTGCTACAGCTGCTTTGCTTTCTGAAATTAAATTTCCTTTATGGGTTAACCCCGGTTCTCTAAAATGAACTTGGTCGTCTATTGCGCCGGGCATAATCCATTTTCCTTTGGCGCAAATAACATCTTCACCAGGTTTTGGAAATGCTTCACCCCATGGGACTAAAGCATTGATTTTTCCATCCATGATGTGTACATCTAATTTTTCTCGGCCATGGCTTCGAAAAACTTCAGCTCCGGTAATCCACATAGGGTCATTTTTTTAGATATCGTTTAACGCTCTTCAAGCGCAAAGATATAACACCCCAAATGGCTTCTTTGATTATTTTTTTAGAAATTTTAGAAGTTCCTTCCTGCCGATCGGTGAAAATGATTGGAACCTCCTTTAGAACATAGCCAAGTCGAAAGGCAATGTACTTCATTTCAATTTGAAATGCATAGCCCTTAAACCTTATTTTATTAAAATTCAATGCCTGCAAAAAATCCCTTCGGTAACACACGAATCCAGCTGTTGCATCGCGTACTGACATGCCCGTAATAAGACGAACATAGGCAGAGGCATAGTAAGAAAGAAGAACGCGCCCCATTGGCCAATTGACCACATTCACTCCGGTAACATACCTTGAACCAATGGCAATATGAGCGCCCTCTTGAGCGGCCTGAAGGAGTCGCTCCAAATCTGCAGGATTGTGCGAAAAATCGCAATCCATTTCAAAAATAAATTGATAGTCTCGTTCAAGGCCCCAATCGAAAGCAGCCAAGTATGCCTTTCCCAAACCTTCCTTTTTGGTTCGTTTCAACAAATGCAATCGGTTCGCATAATTGGCTTGAAGTTGCTCGACTGCTTCCGCTGTGCCGTCTGGTGAGCCGTCATCTACAATCAATAAATCAAATGCAGAGGGGAGGGCCATAACGGTATGTACCATCCGCTCTATATTCTCGATTTCATTGTAGGTAGGTACTACGACCAGATATGGACTCAATGGATTATTTTTTTTACAAAGATAGAAACACTTAGGCCAAAATGTTGCGTTTTATTTTTTTGACTTTCTCCCTCAATCTTTGTTTGGCGCAGTTCCGTACATCAGGCGTTTCAGTAACGGATTTAATAATGCGACTAAAATGCCAGCTGTAACAGGAACTATCGTGAAAATTAAAAAGAAGGTACTAAGGCTGTAATTGGCGGAAATATTTTCAATTTGACCACCCAATGTTGCTGCCAATTTATTCCCAATGGCAATGGCTAAATACCACATGCCAAACATAAAGGCAATCATTCGGGGTGGAACAAGTTTAGAAACATTACTAAGTCCAACAGGTGAAACACATAGTTCACCAAGGGTGTGAAATAAGTAGGCAATTACTAGCCAAACCATACTAACCTTTACAAATCCAGGTGCAGCTCCCTTTGGAATTACTGCCGAGCCTATGGCTAGGCAGCCGAACCCTAAACCCATAACGATTAGCCCCAATCCATATTTTTGGGCGACGCTTGGATTGTATTTGCTATCCCACCATTTTGTAAATAATGAAGCGAAGGCAATAATGAAAAAGGAATTTAAGATGGAGAACCAACTGGTTGTAATTTCAACCAAATTCGTCACGGGGGCTAAAACTAAAGCTGGGATTAAGGTGCTTGTTTTTCCAGCTTCTTGATACGCGTTTCGAACGGAATTCTCCTTCTCTCCAGTAAGTAAGACCCAATTCCCCTTTTCTTTGTGCAAGAAAACAGCTTGATTCATTTGCAATTGTTCTTTCGAGCGCAACATAATTGAAGTGTCTCGAACGAATTCAGGCCTCTGCTGGCCCTCTGCTAAAGGAAGCCATTGAGTATTGCCCTCTGAATCTGTTTGTTCTGTCAATGGCACTGAAATGCGGTAAGCCAGTTGCTGGCTGTCGTTGTACAGCATCCAGCCGACGATGCTCCACACTACAACAAAACTTAGTCCCATGATGGAATTTGCCATGGGAATGCTATTTCGTGTTTCTCGCAACAGCTTTATGAGTACCCAAGTGATGATTCCCAATGGAACAGTAGTGAGCAATGCATTAATGATGCGGTAAGTAATGGCAGCCGAATCGGTCAGGGTGCGCTGGGTGAAATCTCTGGCAAACAAGACTAGAGATGTGGCCCCCTGTTCAAAAGACATCCAAAAGAATACGGTGAAAAAGGCAAAAATCACGACTGCAATCATTTTGTTGCGAACTACGGGGCTATATCGAATCAAGCGGCTAACCACTACAGTTAAAAGGGCCGCCAATCCTATTAAAGCCAAAACAACAGGTCCACTTAAGGAGCCAATTCCCAGACCCTGAGGTATAAGGTTGATGTTGGCTATGGAACTTAATGGATCGTTCAATAAGTAAGTCAATCCGATGCTAGCTGCCAGGGCAATCAGTATCCCATCAAGTATGGTAAAAGGATTGCGTGGTTCTGGGTCGGCAGCAATATTGCCCTCTACTGCCTTAGAATCTATGGTTTTGGCGGGGCGGTCACCCAAACTTCCAAACAAGGGTTTGGCAAGCCAGAACTGAAGGGAGCCTAAAAACATAAAAATCCCAGCCAAGCCAAAACCCCAACTCCAACCTACTTTTTCTGCCAAGTACCCGCACATCAACATTCCAAAAAAGGCACCTGCATTCACGCCCATATAGAAGATCGTATACGCCCCGTCCTTTTTTTCAGGCAGATCTTTATACATCTGAGAAATGAAACTTATCATATTTGGCTTGAAAAATCCGGTGCCAACAACCAATAATCCCAAACCAATGTATAAGGATGCTTCGGTTTCTAATGCCATACTTGCGTGGCCGGCGGTCATTATTAGGGCTCCGATCAAGACAGCCAATCGGTAGCCTAAAATCCGATCGGCAAGGATACCTCCAACTATAGGCGTTAAATACAAAAGACCTGCATAGGTGCCGAATAAGGCTCCGGCTTGTTTGCTTGACCATTCCCAGCCTGGATTAGATCCGATGGCAGCCATGGTAAGAAAGTTGATCAATAAAACGCGCATTCCATAAAAGGAAAATCGCTCCCACATTTCAGTAAAAAACAAAACAAATAAACCGGCGGGATGACCCAAGACCTTACTTTTGAAAAAATCTGGTGTAGCACTCATAAGGGCGAAGATAGAAATTTAGGTCAAGGGGCAGACTTTAGGTTGGGGAGGAGCCTGCCATTTTGATGGCATCACCTTCATCCCTCCATCCCCATTCGACGCATTAAGCATAACGCCGATTCACGGTTGGAGTACTCGCCCCAGAAATCTTCCATGTTTAAATTGGGTTTTCGTGTTTTTGGGTTTGAAATATCGCTGGCTTTTGAGTAAAGCTGAATCCAAGGTTCCAAATCTGTACCTGATGCCAATTCGACGTTGGCCCAAACAGGTTTTCCACTGGCAAGGGCATGCAGAAGCCTTAAAGGAACCCCGCCCATGTATTCCCCACATAAAATATGCGCCTCAGCCATTTTATTCAAGGCCGTTAATGCTTCTTCACTGGGATTGGATATCAATTGAATGCGTTTTTCTTCTGGAATTCTCAAATTCTCTACTCCTTGTCCAGCCACCACAAGCAATGCATCATAATCACAAAACTCCAACATAAAATTATTGACCCGATTTTGTTGATTTACTTGATTGAAATTGCCTTGCATTAAGACAAATGGGGAATCTAAATTCTGCGGTAAGTGACCTAATTCAAGTTGGTCTTTATCTCTGAAAAAGGGGGCAACCCAATGTACGTTCTTGGAATACCTCTTAAACCAATCTACTTCATTTTTTGAAATGGGGAACAAGGCTGTTGCTAAGCTTAATTCTTTCTCTTGCAGCTTTAATCGGAAGGACTCCAATCGAAAATATACCGCTTTCCAACCCGAACTTGCTTTTGCCAATTTACTGTAATAAGCCCACTCTATATTGTGGCAACGCACAAATATGGATCTATTTGGCCACTTTTTGCGTAGATCTCTTAACCACCCCGTACAATGCTGGCCTTCCAAGAGAATTGGAGCGTTGTCTTTATTCAGCGCTTTCCACAATTCTTCTGTTTTTCTACTTTGAACAATGTATGGTTTAAAGCTCAACTGACTTCTCCAACCTATTTTTCGTTCAAATTCATTGCCTTTTATGGTCTTCCATGGAATGGAGGCGGCAGGTTGTTTCCCATAGTCAAAATAATGAAGATGAACCTGTACTCCCAATTTTTCAAGGCTATTCACTTTCCAAAAGACGTCAACTATTCCACCGTAGGTAGGAGGCCAAGGACGGTCAAACGATACCACATGCAAATCAGGCATACCAAAGCAATGAGTCGGGTCTAAAGTAATTAATCTTCCGGTGTCAGAAGCGTAAAGGGGGCTTGTGGCCTTTGGTTTTGTTCGACATTAGGTGGGTTAATACCTCTTTTTTACCTTCGACACATGAATCCCCTACGGATATCGGTAGCTGTTATTACTGATTTGGAAACCGATCAACGGGTTAGAAAGGTATGCACCTGGATGCATGAGCAGGGGTATCTGGTTCACTTAACGGGCCTTCAACGTCCGTTTTCCACGGAATTGCCTACGAGGCCTTATGCTCAACATCGGCTTATTACCAAGAGACAAAAAGGTGTATTGTTTTATGCCGAATGGCAATGGAAATTGCATTTGGCATTACGTAAAATCCCAGCAGATGTAATCTACGCAAACGATTTAGATTCTCTATTCCCAGCATGGTTGGCGGCTAGGGCTCAAGGCGCGGCGTTGGTTTACGACAGCCATGAATGGTTTACTGAAGTTCCTGAGTTGCTGAATCAGCCAATAAAAAAGTGGATTTGGAAAAAACTGGAGGCTTTTCTGGTTCCAAAAACCAAGGGCAGAATTACCGTAAATGCATCTATAGCTAACAAGCTACAAGAAACCTATGGATTTCCTTTTGCCGTGTTGCGAAATGTTCCCCAATTGATTTCCGTTTCGGCCGACTCCTCCCTATTGCCTTTGAAAGCTCAAGGTAAATTTTGCCTGATTTTACAAGGAAATGGAATTAATATAGATCGGGGCGCCGAAGAGGCCATTCAATCGCTGCATTTTTTACCTGAACAGGTTCATTTGCTCATTGTCGGTGCTGGCGACGTATTTCCTTTGTTGCCCAATATTATCCAAAACGAAGGATTGCAAAATAGGGTAAGCCTTTTACCCCGTATGCCTTATGAGCAAATGATGCAATTGGCCGCTGCATGTCAGTTGGGCCTTTCTTTGGATAAAAACAAAAGTGGCAACTATTTGTATTCCCTTCCCAATAAGGTGTTTGATTATTGGATGGCGGGCATTCCTGTTTTGGCATCAAATTTACCTGAACTGCGGTCCCTTATTCAAGAAACGGGCGCCGGCATGTTGTGTAAGGAAGTCAATCCTAAGGAAATCGCTCAAGCTGTTTTGCCAGTGTTGGAATCGAATAGCCGGTATGCTGAATTGTGCCTTAAAGCTAAAAAGGCAGCCGCATTGCATTGTTGGGAAAACGAGCAGCTGGCGTTGCGAACGGTATTCGAACGCCTTTTTTAAGCGTTTGGAAGGTTGACTTTTTAAAGAGAAGGCAATTTTAAAACGTTTTTATTTTATTTGAACTTGACGAATGTGTGTCTTTTTGAGCTGAAAGTAATACCTGAAGTTCGTGGCAGTGTAAAAAATTAGGAAGGTGTTTTTTGGTTCAAGGAACGGATTAACCAATCCTGTTTTCTAGTTCAAGGCAGAATATTGTGGCTCTCGAAGCAATCTAACCTCAATATCTTTGGGCAAATAATGCCGAATAACCATCCGTAATTTTTCTGTATAAAGTTCCCGGCGTTCCGACCACCGGATAAGACCATATGCCAATTGCTCTGCATCTGGCTTTTGGCCCTTCAAACGCATATTGGCGCGGAGGACTCTAAACTTTTTATATGAAGGAAACGTGTTGATGGTTCGCATGTAATCTTGAATGCCCGCATACAAATTGGGATAGGATTTTAGATAATAGGTTGTTGTTTCTGACTGGGTTACTACAAATCCATTGGATCGGCGTTGGGTTAATCCGAAATAATTATGGGTTCGTCTGGCTGCCGAAGATTTACCCCATCCACTTTCTACTATGGCCTGTGCCAAAACCAATTTTTCAGGTACAATATCTACGCGGTTTAGGGCAGCATCAATGCGCTGAATAACATCCCTTCTAAAATTCTGAAAGGATGGGGTATCTGTGGGAAGTTTATACCGTTGTGCAATTTTTGCTAAAAAGTCAAGTTCTTCTACATACAGCCCTTGGCCCGTCTTTAATTTTTTTTGAATGTTAATCAAATGAGCACGCTGAAATAAAATATCCAAATTCACTCTTCGAACTTGAGGTAAAAAATCAGCAATAAATTCTTTGCCAACCTTAGTAAATGGCTTGGCCGATTTCAATGGTAAAGAGAGAAAGCCTATGCTGATAAACAAAAGGGTAATGGGAAGGCGGAGTCTCATGGAACAAATTTCAACATTTACACTTGGCCCCCTGAATCAGTATCTTTTAACTTATTTACAATAACATGTTCAAAATCTGCAATTTCCATTAATGGAAGGACGTTGGACAGCGTTTTTCTACTGCTTTGCCGGAGTATCTGCTTCCTAGGTAAAAGAGTATAACGGGCAGATGGACAACGGCGTAGTACCTTGAAATATTACCCAATACTGGCATTAGCATCCCTAAAAAACAACCGATGCAAATGGCCCAGAGCAGTAGCGTAGCCAATATTGGTTCAGGTTGTTCTGAATTAATGAATCGAAAACATAAAAAAAGCAAAGCCAAAGCAAAAAGTCCCCGTTCAAATCCCCAAATCCAATATCGATAGTTTAATTTAAACCAATTTGTACCAACTACCCCATTCCAAATAAACACTGGCATTCCTTGTATTAATCCATATACGCCTCCATCGATTTTTGGCAGATCAATCTGTGTAGCTGCGTGTTTTTGCTTTGCTTCCACTTCCAAATCCAACCTTTTGAACTTTAGTTTTTCTAGGATATTCACGCCTGGCTGCTGAACTTGCCTGGCATAAGATTGGCCATTTTCCCGCTCATAGGCCTCTTGACTCTCAAAATCAGAACGAATTACTGAAGGTTGGTACTGCCAAGCCCAAATCTGTAAAAGGCATATCAATACAATAGGTAGAACTAAGCTCAAGACAAAACTAGTTTTGGCCGAAAGCCTTGAAAAAAATCGGGTAAATAAGGTGAAGAAAAAAGCGGGAATTGCACATAAAAAAAGGAATACCCTAAATTCAAACATTAGGATGATGGCGACAAAAAGATATAAGATTGCCATCCAATTGTTATGCTGCAAAAGGTAAATGCCCCACAAAAATATGGCTGTAGACAATAGCAAAAGACCTTCTTTGCTGGGTAGGGAAGTCCAAACCAAAACTGAGGGTGAGGCCAATAAGGCCAGCCAAAAGACTAGGAAGGAGGCCCTTGGCATCGTATGTCTTAGTAA
>JAQCBQ010000043.1 GCA_027621385.1 Bacteroidota bacterium
TCATACGCTCAGCAAGATCCCCAATTCACACAGTTTTTCTACAACAAATTAATTATGAATCCCGCCTACGCCGGAAGCAAAGATTTGTTGTGTTTTACTGGTTTGTTTCGCAGCCAGTGGGTAGGCTTGGATGGGGCTCCTTCCAGTTTTCTGTTTTCTGGCGATGCACCTCTGAAGTTGGCAGGGCATAATTTTGGATTGGGCGTAACGGCGCTGGGAGATTTTATTGGCTATGAAGAAAATTACTCTTTTAGGGTGGCAGCCAACTGGCGGTCTCCTCAAATGATAGGGCCTGGTTATTTGCGCGCCGGTTTAGATTTAGGCGTCACCAGCAAAGGAATTAAAAACAATTCTTGGATTTATCCTACCGGAATCCCAGAACCCAGCATTCAAAGTCTGAACAACAATACCAATATGGTAATGGAAGCGGGTGTAGGTGTGTATTACTATGGTTCTAATTTTTATGCGGGTGTTTCAGCTCTGCACTTGGCTGGTATGCGTTTTGCCGATATCAATATTGCCCAAGCCCGGCATTTATTCGCCATGGGCGGTTATACCTTTGAAGAACCCTTTCACCCCGATTGGGATTTCAACCCCAATGTGTTAATCAAAACAGATTTTGCCACAGCTACCTTCGATGTAAATGTGAATGCCATTTGGAGGAAATTTGTTTGGGGAGGTCTTACCTACAGGTTGGAAGACGCCATCGCCATCAACATCGGAGCTGATTTGGGAATCATTCGGCCTTCCCTTCGCTCACTTCAAATTGGGTACTCTTACGATATAAATACCTCAAGATTGAGTTCCTACAACAGCGGTTCACATGAAATTTCTGTAAGGTATTGCATTGATTTGAAGCCGGTTAAGGATATTATTCCTGGTTATTCTGTACGATTTACAGATACTCGTGACCCCATTAAGCCTGTATTTAAATAATTCATCCTACCTTCGCATACTAATTTTAAATGTGTTTCCGTTACAGGATGAACAACACCTTTCTTAAAATATCCCTCACCATGAGATACACTCTGCTAATCGCTCTTATTGGTATGCTCACATATGGGTGTGCCAATTCCGACAACGGTCAGTTGATCGGTGTGCAAGGTAGACCTAAATGGTACCAAGCCGACCCTTTCGGTATGATTTACATGCCGATGGGAAGTTACAATATGGGATCTAGCGACCAAGACGTGCCAAGATCCTTTTACGCCCCAGCTAAAACAGTTTCGATTCAGGCAATGTACATGGATCAAACGGAAATTAGCAACAATGAGTACCGGCAGTTCGTGTATTATGTTCGAGATTCACTCGCTCGCAGATTGATTGCAGAAGGGGTGGATGAGGACTACCACATCATGGAAAATGGATTTGAAGAAGTGTTGGACCCACCAATTCTTGTTTGGAAGGATAAAATCTACTGGGATGATCCAGAGTTCCGTCAAGTTCTAGAAGAATTGTATTATGTTGAAGACCAACGGTATTTCCGCAAAAGAGAAATTAACGTTGATAAGTTGGTGTATACCTATTGGTGGATTGATTTGCAGGAAGCGGCTAAATACAAGTACCGTAGAAACTCAGATGATGTAACCACGCCAATGCATGACCGGAAGAAGTTCCTGCATCAGGAGAAAGTTCGAATTTATCCCGATACCCTGGTTTGGGTTGCTGATTTCTCCTACAGCTACAATGAACCCATGGCTAAAATGTACTTTTGGCACCCTGCCTATGACAATTATCCAGTAGTCGGTGTCGATTGGAAACAAGCGATGGCTTTCTGCAATTGGAGAACAGAATACATGAACAATTTTCTAGTTGCTTCCGGAGATTTCCCGGTTCATGACTTTAGGTTGCCCACCGAGGCTGAATGGGAATATGCAGCTCGCGGAGGCCGTGATTTGGCTACCTATCCTTGGGGTGCCAACTACATCCGTAATAACCGAGGTTGTTTCTTGGGTAACTTCAAACCAATTACATCGATGATGGTGGTTTCCATACGGTGCCTGTTGATTCCTACAACCCCAATGACTTTGGTTTGTATTGCATGGCCGGTAACGTGGCCGAATGGACATCCGTTGCCTTTGAAGAAGCAGGATACAACTGGTCACATGACTTGAATCCCGACTTGATGTACCATACACAAGACAACGATCCTCCGGCTTTGAAACGCAAAGTGGTTCGGGGTGGCAGCTGGAAAGATGTTGGTTTTTACCTTCAAGTATCTACACGCGCTTACGAATACGAAGATACCGCGAAGAGTTACATTGGTTTCCGTTGCGTACAAACCTACATGGGTCGCGATAAAGCCGATGCTGAATAAATCAAACAATAAACCTTTAACCTTTAATTAACCCAAAACCAAAATCCAATTCAACATGAACAAGTTCCTTCAATCCGAAAAGGGAAAAGTGGTAATGAACTTCGTATACGGGTTCGGAGCCGCCATTGTAATTCTAGGCGCCATGTTTAAAATCATGCACTGGCCTGGGGCAAGCGTAATGATTGTAGCTGGACTTTCCACTGAAGCTGTTATTTTTGCTATTTCTGCTTTTGAACCACCCCACCATGAATTGGATTGGACTTTAGTGTATCCTGAATTGGCCATGCACGAAGGTGAAGGTCACGGGGATTCCAAAGATCACAAACCAACAAAAGGCGGTGGAGATGGCCTAAGTCAAGAGTTAGATAAGATGTTGGAAGAAGCCAAAATCGGTCCAGAACTTATTGAAAGCCTTGGAAGTGGAATGCGTCGTTTAAGCGAATCTACTTCAAAATTAGCCGACATGGGGGATGCCGGTGCCGCTACTTCTGATTATGTTAATAATGTGAAGCGCGCCGCCTCAACCGTTAGCGAATTGTCTGATAGCTACATTAAGGCTGCTGACGCCCTAACTGGTCTTTCCTCTACCGACGGTTCCTCCTATGGTGAACAATTGCAACGGGTAAGTAAAAATTTAGAAGTTCTTAATAGTGTGTACGAACTTCAAATTCAAGGAAGCCGGGAGTACATCGAATCTTCTGCTAAAGCTTATTCGAATATTGCCGAATTGTTGGCCAATTTGGATTCTTCCCTGGAAGATACTAAACGGTACAAATCTGAAATTCACAATTTGAGCAACAATCTTAGCAACCTAAATACCGTTTATGGTAATATGTTGGCGGCTATGAATATGAATCGCGGCTAATCCTTTTACATTAATTGTATAACTTAAAGACAAGAAATAATGGGAGGAGGTAAAGCCAGTCCTAGGCAGAAGATGATTAACATGATGTACCTCGTGTTAACAGCACTTTTGGCCTTGAACGTTTCCAAAGAGGTGTTGGATGCCTTTGTAAAGGCCAACATTTCGCTAATGCAGCAAGAGCAAATTATGGCTTCCAAAAATAAGGGAACCTATAATGAGCTTTCTAATCAGGTCTTGTTAAATCCAAACGACGAAAAATATAAGCAGGCTGATGCTCAAGCTTCTGAATTGTCTAAGGTAACTCAAGAAATGCTTAAAAAGTTGGACCGTCTTAGACTAGACCTTTTAATCAATGTAGAAGGTGTGGATGAGGCCGGTGCAAAGAAGTTGGCTGAGAATCCATTTGAGGTGAACAAAAAGGACGACTATGATATGCCTACCAATTTCTTCGGTACGGGTGAAGCTCCGGGTAACCAAGGAAAGGCCGGTCAACTCAAAAAGGATTTGGCCGCTTTCAAAAAGGAGTTGTTGGAAATGACCAAAAACAATTCTGCTGTGGCAAAATCCCTGGAGATTATCGATTTGAAGGACCCAGATCCCAAAAGCGAAACCGTGGTTAAACATCGCTTAACCACCTGGGAAATGAAGTACTTTTATCACCTTCCTTTAGCTGCCGCTTTGTTGGAACTTAGCAAATGGGAAAACATTGTGCGAAGTTCAGAAGCCGAAGTGTTGAAGTTCATTTGGGATCAAATTTCAGCCGATGCGGTTAAGTTTGATGCAGTGCGCGCTCAAATTGTTCCAAAATCTACCTTCGTTGTTTCGGGTTCCAATTTCGAGGCCGATGTGTTCCTTGCCGCCTACAATACAGCGATGAAGCCTGAAATTGTAACAGGTGGTTCAGTAGATACTTTAACTGGCGAGGTACCCGGGGGCACCATTTTAGATACGTCTAAAATTATTAATGGAGTTGGTAGAGTCCAAATTCCTGCTTCCGGGGCCGGTGAACGTACGTTCGCAGGTGTTATTAACTTGGTGGAAAAGGCTACAGGAAAAAAGGTGCCTTATCCCTTCCAAACCAAATATACGGTTTCTCCTCCCATGGCTTCTGTAGCTGCCACTAAAATGAATGTTTTTTATAGAGGCCTAGATAATCCAGTTACGGTTTCAGTGCCAGGATATCCCCCTTCACAATTGATTGTTTCAGGTTCTGGTCCTATTTCTGTTTCCGGAGGCAATGGCAATTATGTTGTTAAAGCCAATAATACCGGGGCAGCTAAGATTAATGTCTCTGTGAAAACTGAAGATGGACGTACAATTTCTATGGGTTCCCAAGAGTTTCGTGTTAAAACAATTCCTACTCCTGTTCTTAAATGGGGCGGGAAGCGTTCCGGAGAGCTAGTACCTGCAGGATTGGCTTCTGTTTCTCCTTTAATTCCGGAAATGGAAAACTTTGACTTTGAAGTGTATTCTAGAATTCTAAGTTTTGAGATCTCTTATACCGGACAAGGTGGCTTATTGCAACGCAGAGAAGTAACAGGAAACCAAATTCCAGGTGATCTTCAAGGAAAAATTCGTTCCATGCGACGTGGAGAAAAGGTGTTTTTCTCTGACGTAGTAATCCAACTTCCTTCCGGCGAACGCCGCAAGGTGGAAGGGGCGTTTAAAATTCAATAAATCGTTTCCAATGAAAAAATTGGTTTTATTTCTCGCAATCGGTTTAACATCCTTGACCACCTTTGGTCAAAACGATGGCACTGGGGGTGTTACTCTTGAGCCTAGAGATGGTTTCTATGATAAAATCCATGGAGACAACCGTAGAGTAGTTCCTTATCCGCATATGCGCGAGAGCGATGTGACAGAAGCCTGGCGCGTATGGCGCGAGGTGGACTTTCGCGAGAAAGTGAACCAAGTTTTTTATTATCCATTATCTCCAACGAACGGCCGGAAGAACTACATTGAAATCGTTCGAACGGCTATTTTAACTGACCTAATCGTCACTCCTTTTGATGTTGAAAACGACGATTTTAGAGTGCAGTTAACTACCTCTGATTTTGCGAAAATTGGCACAAAACGAGACACGCA
Organism: Bacteroidota bacterium; assembly: GCA_027621385.1. Taxonomy (GTDB): domain Bacteria; phylum Bacteroidota; class Bacteroidia; order CAIKAF01; family CAIKAF01; genus CAIKAF01. Next base: position 5,268 of record JAQCBQ010000043.1, read on the forward strand.
ATGGATTCCATCTCCAGATCCCCCTTACGAGCCTGTAATGAAGGTGATTGACGAGCCCTTTAAACCCGATGCCGTCAAATCTCTGCGTTTGAAGGAAGATTGGTTTTTTGATCGTCAACGTTCTGTAATGGAATGTCGTATTTTAGGTATGCTTCCCATGCGTCAACGTTTTAATTCTTCAACAGGGGATTTTGAAGGCTTGGAGGGTATGGCATGGATTTATTTTCCTCAAGCCCGACATGTTTTCGCCCGGGAAGAAGTGTACAACACAAAAAACTATGCCCAACGCATCACGTTTGACGATTTATTTATGAAGCGGATGTTTTCTTCTCGAATTCTCAAGGTGGACAACGTTCACGACCGGTATATATCTGAATACACTACCGGTCTTGATGCCTTGTTGGTTGGAGAGGAAATTAAAGAGCAAATCTTTTTGTTCGAGCACGATATGTGGGAACAATAATTCTTAGTAGTATTTGAAAGGGGCTTAGGCCCCTTTTTTTATTTGTTTTTTTGGGAGCTTAAAAATTGCTTCCAGAATGAATCTGCTGCAGAGAATGGATTGGTTTCGCCTCGCTTAACCTTCAACTTAAGATCCTCCCAAAGGGAGGTGTTTTGCTTGTTTTCCATTAAGCTTTGAATCATGATTTGATGCAAGGCTTCATTTAACCAATATTCGCTTTGGTCTTTTCTACGCTGCTCAAACATGCCTGAATTCTTTGCAGTATTTACCAATTCTAAACAATGCTCTATAAATTCAGGTATTCCTTGCTTTGTCGTCGCAGAGGCCAACATAATCTTTAGTTCCATTCCATAGGGATGTTTCGGAAATACATGGGTGGCATTTCTTAACTCCCGTGCGGCTTGTTCCGCTTTTATTTCATTGGGTGTTTCTGCTTTATTTACCACAATACAATCAGCCATTTCCATAATTCCCCGCTTTATTCCCTGCAGTTCGTCTCCTGCCCCTGGAATTGTTAATAAGACCATTAGGTCGGCCATAGAGTGGACTGCCACCTCAGATTGGCCCACGCCTACCGTTTCTATTATAATTATATCGTATCCAGCCGCTTCGCAGATGTACATGGCTTCTCGTGTACTTGCTGCTACTCCTCCCAAAGATTGGCCTGCTGCTGAAGGTCGAATGTATACATTGGGATGTTTTGCCAGGCTTTCCATCCTTGTTTTATCGCCCAAAATGCTGCCCCCTGTTCGTTGAGAACTTGGGTCTATGGCAAGCACGGCTATTTTATGATTTTTCTTTAAGATTTCATTCCCAATTGCCTCGATGAACGTCGATTTTCCTGCCCCCGGAATTCCTGATATCGCTATTCGTATACTTCTCCCTGTAAAGGGCATGCATGATTCTAAAACCTTCATGGCCATCTTCCGTGCTTCAGGTTTATTGTTTTCCAATAAGCTGATGGCTCTTGATAGCCCTGATATTCCACCCTGTTGAATGGCCCTCAACCAGTCTTCAACCTTCTGTGGTGCCTTGGCCTTTTCTGAGCGTTTAAAAGCGGGATTAATTCCTTTCATGGATTTAAATGGCGTTCTACAATGCGAAGTAAGTCTTCCTCTATACTTTCATTTGGGGTTTCTACCCAACGACCTATTTCAGCTCCTTCAAAGTAAACGATGATGGTAGGAACAAATTCAATTCGAAGGGCATTAAATCCCTCAAAAGCAGCTTGTTTATTTTCATCTACTCCGTACATTCTGTAGCCTTCTTCTCCCATGCCCATGGCGTCCATGATTTTTAGAAAGGCGGGCACATGAATTTTAGAATCTTCACACCAGAACCCCAATACACATTTAAAACTTAATTTCTTTTTTTGTGCTTTCAGCCGCTGAATCGTCTCTTTTTTGGGTTCATACGCCTTGAAACCCGGTTCAAATATTGGACCATGCTGCTTTCCAAAAAACATATGATTGGCGATGCGCCCTACCGGTATGGAAACATGTTGACCTTGTGCCACTATTTTTATGCTGCTGAGGGTTAAAAGTAGGATTAATCGTAACATGACTTAAAGGTACATTTTAACTGGAATTTTTTCCTTGGTTTGGTTAATCCAAACTTCCTAACCGATGCTATTCATCTTGGAATGCTTTCGGTCTGACTTTTCCTAATCTGTATTTGTACCTTTACTCCCATGGGGCAATCTAGGTTTCTACTGCAAAAATTAAGAGTCGAACACACTGAACCAGTAAGTTACACTTTGGTATCAAGTGCGGATGGATTTTCAATGAGTTTGAATAATCTGTTGGGGATGAAGGTTAGGATACGTTTTGACGGAGAAACTCAATGTCTTGGCTGTGGTGGATCTATTCGTATTTTCAGCCAGGGTTTCTGCTATGCTTGTCATTTGAGCCGTCCCGAATCTTCCGACTGCATTTTAAGGCCTGAACTTTGCAAAGGACATCTGGGACAGGGTCGAGATTCGCAATTTGAATATGAAAATCATGCCCAGCCGCATTTGGTTTATTTGGCGGCTACATCGGTTATAAAAGTTGGAGTTACGCGCGAATCTCAACGACCAATACGGTGGATAGACCAAGGGGCAGCTTCCGCTGTAGCCATTGCCCGAACGCCCTACAGGGCCATTGCCGGTAAAATGGAAGTAGAATTAAAATCACATTTCAGCGATAAAACCCCTCGCGATAAAATGCTGAGGGGCTTAGATGATTTGAACCTGGAATTCTCCGCTTCAATAAATCGCATAACTAAATTGATTTCTGCGGAATTTCAGCCCTACCTAATATCTAATTCTGAGGTAGAAGTGGTTCATTTCCAATATCCCGTTTTAAAGTATCCTGAAAAGCCCATCACGATGAAGTTGGATCAACCCATGACTTGGGAAGGGAAATTATTGGGTATTCGGGGGCAATATGTGCTGCTGGAAGGCGACTTGGTTTTGAATGTAAGGGCACACAGCGGATATTGGATTGATTTTAACGTAGTATAGTACAGAAGGACACATGGATTGGGGGAGTAAGCTGCCTCTAAGCTCAATTTCTCAATAACAATTTACTCTGTATATGGGCCAGACAAATCTCGGGCAACGAATTCTCCACGAAACAAAAAAAAAACCGCCTTATTCCCAAGGCGGTTTTTTAAAAAACGATTTAATTTTAGTGATTCACCACCAATTTACCGCTCATTTTGGTTGAGCCAGCAAGAACATGGTACACATAAATTCCATTGTTCAAACCGGCAACAGAAACCTCAATTTGGTTTTTGCCTTGAACAATTTCCGTAGGAATGGATGCTACTTTTTGACCAGCCAAGTTCATAATATCGATTTGACCTTGACCGTTTTGTTCTGATCCAAATGATATTACGGTGTTTTCATTGGCAGGATTAGGATACGCCATCAATGAAGATGGAGTAAGGAACTCCTCGTTTCCAGTGAAACCTTGAATAGTAATTCCAATGTAAGGATCAGCCAATAAGCCTGCACCATTGTACTGCCAATAGGAAGAAATTTTGGAGATTGCGGTGTTTCCGTTTTGGTCAAAATACAACTCGTATGATTTGTCGGTTCCGCATGTTGGACCATTGGACCAAATAACGGCTCCACTTGAGGTATCTGTTAGTGAAAAGACGTCAAACAATACCAAGAAATTGCCGCTCACAGCAACTGCAGGCAAAAACGGGAAAGTAGTGTATTGAGGACCATTGGCGGTCGAAGTATCAATCGATCCAAAAGGTACAGGAACGGAACTACCCAATAAGTTAAATTGACCAGGTCCTGTTTCTTCATAGATATGGGCCATGTAAGTACCTCCAGAGCTGGTAGAGTCTAAAATTGCTTTTGCTCCAAAGAACGCAGCCACTCCAGGTACAGAACCATTTCCGTTGAACATGAAACCTTTAGCGCGATCCAAAAAATTGTTTAGACCAAAAATGTAGCCATTTTGGGTACTCCACAACCGCAAAGTGTCGCATCCTGGAACATAAAAGGACTCAGGAATCATATTTGAATCAGCTTTTTGCGAAAGTTCTGGTGTAAACGAATTTTTTACGGAAAATGCATCTCCACTTGTTGGGCGTTGGCCGAAAGCAACAGCTCCCATAGTAAGGCCTAAGGTTAAAGTTGTAATTTGTTTAAACATAGTTTTTGTTTTAGTTGTTCGGGTCAAATATACATCATTTGTTGGAATGAAAATCTTAATCTATTTAATTAAAGTTTTTCGTAAGGAAGAAAAAATCACATTTAATATTACGCCTAAACTTACCAAAACCATGCCCATAATGGTGGCGGGTTTAAACCCCTCCCCAAAAAACAACCAACCCAAAATCAAGGCATAAAGTAACCCTAAATATTGAAGACTAGACACCTTGGCCGCTTTCTCTTGCATAAATGCTTTGGTCATGGCCAACTGAGCGAACTGTGTTGCCAACCCCGTGCCAATCAACCAAATCCATTCTAAGCCCTCCGGATTTTTCCAATCAAAATAACTCCAAATCCCAACCAAGGGCAATGCAATTAGTGGAAAATAGAAAACCACCACCACCGGGTGTTCGGTTCTAGCGGCCTTTCGAATCATCGTGTAGGCCAATCCAGAAAATACAGCAGAACCAATTCCAGTAGCAATCCATATCCAGGTTAAGCGTTCATCCGTATGGCCTATCACATACACGCCTATAAAGCTTAAAATAAAAAAGAGCCCCTGAATCCATTTAAACTTTTCCCCCAATACAATGCGGGTAAAAATCAACGTGAAAATCGGCGATAAATACTGAAGGGTTACTGCTCCGGCTAAAGGTATGTTTTGTAAGGTTATAAAATATAAAGCCAGCCCTCCCGTTCCAAATAAGCCCCGAAGCCACAGTACAGGTCTATTATTCCCCCAAGGCAATAACCCCAATTGCCTTATTTGCCATGCGCTGAAGCTTAGGGTAATGATTGCACGAAATAAGAGTACAACAGGGATGGGCATCTCCGGCATCATTTTTACACACAAATTCATCAAGGAAAACCAAAGAGTCGCCGCCAGCATGTGTTTCACAAGGGCAAAACTAGAGATTATTTACCTGCCAAATAGAGAATTGTTACCACGTTTTAAAGCAAAAAAAACGCCGGAGATATCCCCGGCGTTTGATTCTCTTTCTGAAGGGCTTATTTCTTTATCAGTCTGATGTGTTGAGCACCTTCTGAGTTTTCAATGCTTAAAATATATACACCAGAAGGAAGGTCCCCCAAATCAGATTGATTTAACTGAAGGCCAATTTCTCCCGTACTAGCTTTTACGCTTTGTTGGATTAAAGTCCTTCCGCTAATTTCCCTCAAGCGCAACGTGGCATCCTGCTTTAGATTCGTCAAGCCAATCCGAACCTCCGAATCAAATGGATTTGGATAAACGGATGTGCTCCAACCGACTTCTTGATCTAAACCTCCCGCAACATTCAATTGAACAGGATTGCAGGTGGTACTGGAACATCCATTGTCGGTAATGGTTAGACACACGTTGTAAAGCCCGGGAAAGAAGAACAGTTTCTGAGGGTTGATTTCTAAGCTGTATGTCCCATCACCAAAGTCCCAGAAATAATCCAAATATGGATCCAATGTGTCGGGAAGGAAATGGACGGTATTGGTGGTTAATAGCGTAGGGCTAAAGTTTGAATTCACCATTTCAGTTACAACCACTTGTTGTGTTGCAGTATCTCTACATCCCAAATCGCTCTCAAGCTCAAGTGTTACTATATAGGTTCCAGCTGCAGTAAAATAAAGGCTTGGCACCTGCATGGTGCTGCTCATTCCATCGCTGGTGCCCCATTGGGTGCTAATAATGCTTCCCGAACCAATATTAGATTGGTTAGAAACGGGCATCAAACTGCCACGGCAATGGTCTGGTAAGGTAAATGCAGCTATAGGCTTTGGAAAAATGGTTGTACTTCCATTAAATGTGCTAGAGCAACCGTGGTTGGTATTCGCAGTTACCTGCCAGTTGAAATTACCCCAGTTGGAATATACGTAAGCCGGATTGTTTGCAGTGGAACTTCCTCCATCTCCAAAATCCCATTGATAGCCGGAAATGATAGCTCCATTAATAGAAGGAACAGTGGCTAATGCAGTGAAAAAGCTGAATTCCTCTTGGCATACGTCATTAACAGAAGCTTGACCTACAATTGGGTTGGGATTGACCAAGGCAACTGAGGATTGGGAGGTGCTGCAACCATTGCTGCTGACTGCCGTCAGCGTTGTTGTGTACTGACCAGATATAGAATAGATGTGATTGAAATTGATTTGGCCAGTCTGATTTCCATCCCCCAAATCCCAATTGGTGGATGAGATGACCGATCCGTTGGCTGGGGCTACAAATACCGAGGCCGCATATGCATTGCTGTTGCCTTCACAAACAGCATTTACACTCATATTGGCAATAACGGGGTTGGGATTCACAATCGCTTGTCCGCTACCAGAGCTGCTACAACCATAATTCGTCGTAACGGTTAAGGTGGCGATATAAGTGCCCGGATTGGCATAGCTGAAGCTGGGGTTAGATAGGTTGCTGGTATTTCCACCACCAAAATCCCATAGGAAGGCATTCACAACAGACCCATTTACAGGAGGAACAGAACTGATTTGGTTGAAGGTACTTGCATTCCCTTGACAAACATCTGCCACTGCAATGCTATTTACCACAGGATATGGATTTACCAGCACGGTATCATAAAATACGGTGGGACAGTTTTGGTTGGTTTGAATGGTAACACTAACCGGGAATGAACCCGTTTGAGCATAGGTCTTGGTGGGATTCATAGATGGGCTGGTGGTACCATCTCCGAACGTCCATACATACCCACTAATTTGAGCTCCGTTTACATTTGATAGGCTGGAGTTCTGCAAAAATAGGGTGGGCGAACCAAAACATACATCTGGGAAATTTGTACTGTTAATTTGTGGAGATGGATTAATCACAGCAGTTCCGAAGGCAGTGTCCGTACATCCGTGGTTGGTGGTGGCAACCACATAGGCATTGTACGTTCCCGGTTGACTGTAGGTGTAGCTGGATTGAGTACCATTGGCATTACCCCCATCACCGGTTGACCAAACCACTGATGAAATAATGGCATTGTTTACATTCGCGACCGTGGCGCTGGTATTTAAAGCAGAATTGCTTCCCTGACAACCCAATGGAATACTCACACTTCCAACTACCGGATTAGGGTGAACTTGGGCAGTAAGTGTCGCCGTATCGGTACAGCCTTGGTTCGTGGTTACAATAATTTGAACCGGATAACTGCCGGGTTGTCCATACGTATGGTTGGGTGAAGATAGGTTGCTTTGATTTCCATCGCCAAAATTCCAGGCATATGAACTGATCTGCGCTCCATTCTGATTTGATACCGTCGAAGTTTGATTAAATAATGTTGAATTGGTATGGCATACAGCGGCACCAGTGGTACTTGAGATTGATGGTTTAGGATTAATGGTTACATTGCTTAGCAGGGTGTCGCTGCAACCGTGATTGGTGCTTACAATCAAACTGACATTATAGGTACCTATATTGGAATAAGTATGTGGACTATTGATGGTGTTTCCGGTAGTATTATCCCCAAATGACCAAACCACACTAGAAATGTTGGCATTATTTGTATTGCCAAGCTGAATGTTGGCGTTAAAAGGACTTGGAATTCCCAAACATCCGTTCGGCGTATTGGCCGAAGCAATTACTGGGGCCGGATTAACGGTGACATTCAAGGCATTTGATGGCAATGAAATACAGCCGTTGGCATCTGTTACTCTTGCAGAATAGCTGCCTTGAAAAACGGCCGCTATTGTTTGACCTGTACTGCCATCGCTCCAGCTTATGTTGTTGGATAGATTAGATTGTAAAAAGGTGGTGTCATAGGCGCAAGCAGTCAACGGCGTTACATTGGTTATCAACGGTGCCTGAGGTAATGGCAGCAAAGAGGTTACAGTGGCATTTGAATTGCTGGATTGACAACCATTTGAATTGGTATGGTATACCTGAAACGAGCTCGCCGTGGAAACATAAATGGTAGAGTTGGTGTCTCCCGTACTCCAAGTATTTCCAAACGCATAGCTGGAGGTTAAAGAAATGCTGTCGCCGGTGCAAATGGACAGCGGTCCACCCGCTGTAATAACTGGACTAGCCGGATTTGGACTTACAGTAACAGTGGTAGAGGCACAACCGGGGCTAAACTGACCATTGTTGTAATTCCGAACAAAATAGGTGGTAGTAGTAGAAGGTGCGACTATTATACTTGAGCCCGTTCCCAATAAAACTCCTCCACAGGTTCCTGAATACCAATACGCTACGCCATTCACCCCTGTGGCAGATAAGGTTACATTTTGGTTCGCACATACCGTGCTGTTGGATGAGTTAGCACCGGTCGGATCGGGGGTGCCGCCAGCGCAGTTCGTGGAACGAAATCCAAGATTTCGGGGATTAATCGATCCACAACCTGAAGAGCAACAGTTGCCCAATTGCAAATAAAATGTACCCGACGAAGGGGCGGTCCACAACAAACGGCTACCCAAGCCGCAATAGTCATCGTTGGCTGCGATTTGTCCGGACGAAGGTCCTGTAGTTACAGATAAATAGGGGTCACTGCTGTACGAGGCCGAAGGAGCAACACCAGAACAATAGGTGAATTCGTACTGACAGCCTGCTTGAGCTTGAAAGGTTACATAACCTCTAGCCGTATGGTATAAATATTGCCAACTCAGCGTCGGACTAATTGACCCCAAATTGTTGTTGCAAACAACCTGTGCACTTGAAATAGAAAAAGAAAAGGCCAGAAAAAGGGGTAGCAATGACCGTTTACTTTGGGTGAAAAAGCGAGGTGAAATCATAAGTTGAACTTCTAAAATGAGTTGTTCAAAAATAACATTTGTTTTAATATTATTTAATGATTTTTTAATTATTTTAAGGGATAGTTTGCGGTTTGTTTTATTTTTCAGTG
>JAQCBQ010000044.1 GCA_027621385.1 Bacteroidota bacterium
GAGTTCGTTAGCTGCACACCAGACCCTCTGTGCCATTTGCGCCGACTTGGGGGGTAGTAAAAATCTCAGTTCAGGCATAACGGCCAAATTACCACAGAGGCCGCCAAGGGGGACAAAAAGGTTCGCAAAGGAGCTGCAAGCCCTAGCTATATCTAGCGCATTGCGCCGACCGGAGTACTTTTTTGGTAAAAAAGCAGTTCGGAATAGAGCGTGCATATCCGAAATAAAAAACCCGACCAAAGTCGGGTTAAAAACGGTGCTAAACGATGCCGAAAGTGGGGCAATTATTTTGACAGATGAACCTTAGTAACCTTGATTTTAACTGCGGTTGCCCCCTTGTACTTGCACATCTTCAGAAAAGACTTTGCGCTGCCCGAGGGGATTGCATCATCGGGACTGGAAGCATTGAAGGAATCTTCTTTGGTATCGACCAGTTCCCCGAAATTATCATAGAACTCGGCTGTCCAGCGTAATCCGTCGATGGGATTATCGTGCTTATTTTGGATGTAAAAACTGTATGAAATTAAATTCCCAAACACCATTTTAGGCGAGATTTTAAACACTTCGGCCTTTTCAACAACGCCATCGGATTGTGCCGTCAATGGAGTGCTTGAAAATGAAAAGAAAAACAGAAGAGGTAAAAGAGCGGAAAGGAATTTCATGATTTCTACAGATTTAGGTTTAAGGCATAAAGGGCAAAAATCAGGCCAATTATATACAATCAATACCACCAAGAGCGGATGTTGTAAACCACTTTCGTTTTGGGTTGATTTTGAGCGCGTGCAACACCAATGGCGCGAGCGGCATTGATGCGGCTCTTTTCCAAATTAACGGCATCGGCTTGCTGCTTAAGTTTAAACTGCCATTCGCGTTTCTCGGCATCTTGTGCGCGCTGATCCAATTCTTGAATGCGTTTTGCAATCGTATTGGATAGCCCTTGAGCATCGGAATAACAAGAAGAATTGGGGTCAATGTTGCCAAGGAATTGCGCCGCCTTTTTGGCTGCGCCTTCATCTTGACCCGCGTTCCATGCGTTTTGTGCCTCCATCATATCAATTTTACATTGCTTATCAATTTGTTTTTGATAGATTGGAGCAACGGCGGTCATGGCCTTATTGTAGCAATCTTTGCACACATCAGGCACGCTGGTAAGAACAGAAATGGCTCCTTCAAAATCGCTTTGGCTAGACAGGGTTTCAGCCTCTTTAAGAATGAAATCGCACTTGCTGTTGTAGTACTCGATGATTTTCACTTTCGCCTTTTCTACAAACTCGGTGTAGAGGGGGTCTTGGTCCTTAATTTTTTTAATTGCGGATAAATATGCCTTCGTATGGCTAGAACCGGCTCCTTTGGTATTGATGGTTTGTGAAGCGAATAACGTTCCTTCAATGGCATCTCCAATTAAAAGCGTAATCTCCAGTTCATAATAATAAATAGTTGGAGTGGTGCTAGAAACCTCTTTCGCTAATTCGGCAATTTTAGCCGTCATGATAAACCGGTTGTCGTACGAAGATCCACCTAAGCCTGCTTTAGTGACAATGCGTTCAATGCGTGTTTTTAGAGCGGATTGAGCTTCAGGGGTAATATCTCCGATATCTGTAGGCACATAAGCCTTGATGGGGATTCTAGCCGCATCATCAGCACTGCCTTCAGAGTTTTGAGCCAACATTGCATTGGCAGCAAAAAGGAAAAGGATAGAAAAAAAGAAATGTTTCATATCGAGTATTTTATTTGATGTTATCTTGCTCTAACTGTTTTTTTAGTTTAAGGCGTTCAACCCGAACAACAACCATGCGCTGCTCAGCTTGCTTTGATTCTTTTACATTCCGTTGGGCCTTGTTTTTCCCTGTTTCATCTTTTACGCTTACAAAGGCTTTATAGGGGCCTTTATCGGCAAAGAAATTCGCGAAATATTCTTCATATTTCTCTTGTGCACGGGGTGTAAGGATTAAGGGACTGCTGTTGCAACCACCAACGCCAATTTTTATGCCTTTGAAAACAACGGCATGTACCGCATTTTTCATGGCTTGCTCAGAGGCATCCGCGTAGTTTTTACCTAGACCGTAAGATTCAACTGTGATGCTTCCATCCAGTTCGGTACCAAGGCAAGAAACTTCATACGTATATAGAGCTCCGCGTGAAGTATCCTGAGTCTTACATGAAAAAAAAGTCATCAGCCCCACACATAGAAGGGCTGATGACACGAAATAAGTTGGAGATTTCAATTATTCAGCAGGTTTAAAAACAACTACAACCTTACCTTTACCGACTGTTTTTACAACAGCTTGAAGGTCGCTCAATTCTTCGGTTACGTAATTTTCAATTTTCGAGGCCAATTTTTCAAAGCTATTGGAGACCTCTTTGCCTTTCCTGTTTTTGGTTTTTGCAGGAATGGTAACATCGTATTCTCTGCGCGTTCCGGTTTGTTGACCAAAAGGAGAGGCCTTAGTTGCCAATTCTTCGGCCGCTTCATCAACCAATTCAGAGAAGGTCATTTTGTCTCCACCCACGTTAATTTTAGAGCTAAAGGTCAGATCAACCCCGGCATCCACTTTGAAAATAATTTTTCCTGCCAGCCCTTTTTCTTCTCGTTTAGCAAGAAACTTAAGTGCTTTTGCTTGGAAATCATTACTAGCCTCTTTAAGTGCCGCATCCATTAAGGCAATTCTATTGTCTCCAACAAGGCGCTTTGTTACTGAGCGACCTGGCATATCTGAGGAAGAATTGCTGTACGCATCAATGCCTGTAAAAGAAACGGTCATTTGCTTTGCAGTTCCTCCATCAACAGGGCCTTCTGTAAAGTTTACTTCCAAGTAGATGTCAGCCTGAAGAGTTCTAGCCAACAAATCTTCAGCAGATTCTTGCAAGTCTACGTCATCAGAAAGTTTGTCGCGCATCACCTCGTTGTTGCCATTTGCAAGTTGAGTATTGATGTCGTCGATTTTGAACCCATCGCCAAGATTCACACGAATGCTTTGAAGAATATGGTTGTAGTCATTGCTTTCAGACAGACGAGAGTAATCGCGTTTTGTTGCGGTAGCTCCTTGGTTGTCTTCAAATGTAAGGCCACCCAACCTCTTCAGCCATTCGTCATTCGGGCGAACAACAACAGTGATTTCACCCAGGGTTTCCCGAAGGTCGGCCATGGATTTGATTTTTCCTTGCGACTCAAGATCCTTACGGATTTCAGCAATTTTCAAGGTCACAGAAGTGGTAATTTTAACCATCTTCTTTTTCTCAATCTTCACTTGACCTCCAGGCTTTGAAGTATTGATTTTACCTTCTGCATAGCGCAGACCTTTTCCTTCTTCATTGATAAAGGCAATGAAGAAATCTTTGTCTTGCTCATAAACAGAAGATTCTGCAAGTTTGGTTACAGCGGCATCAAATCCTACAAAAATGTAGGTATACAATGCCAACTTACGGGCTTCAAGAAGTGCTTCAGGTACCGATGGTGCAGAGCAGGTTACATCAACCTTGATGTAATCACCCTTTGTGTCGCCCCAAAGTTCAACCGCCTTAAAAGGATCGGTTTCAAACCAGGGTTCATTTTGAGCATTCAGGGCTGTTGTGGCGCTCAATGCAGCCAATACAGCAATACAACTTAGAATAAAACGTTTCATACCTAAAATATTAGAGTGTAAATAATTAATTATTTAAGCAGACGCAAGAAGTTCATGCCAGGTTGAACTTTTTTCCCGCCAGCAAATGTAGTAAAGGCAGGACCAACTACTGGATTACCAGCGTCATCTAAAATTGGCTCTTGGTCTGCACCAATGCGGTTGTCCCAAATGGGTTGCTTCTTGTCAACCTTTACTTTTCCAATGGACTTATACCGTGGGAAACCGAATTCATTGAATTCAATCGCCAACACCTCAAAGGTTTGATTGGCTTCAATTCCTTCTTTCATACCAATTCTTGCCGTTACCGGTCCTGCGCTAGAAACAGGAGCTACTGGACGGAATTGAACATGGTTCTTTTGTAGGCGGGCCAATGAATTGTCCATAACGCGCTTGATTTGAAGGTCAATAATTTGTTCTTCAGTGCGCTTCTCGCCTATTTTAAAGGTAACGATAGAACTGGTGGTTGATTTACCTACAAATTTGATCTTAAAAATTGAGGTGGTATCCCAAATTTGACCGCGCTTAGATTTCAGGTCTTCATTCAAGAAATAACCTTTGAACTTTCCGGCAATGTCAGCGTCCCATTCCAATTGATATAAGAATGAAGTGCAAATTACAGTATAACCTTCTTTCGTTCTTTCGTACACGGTATCCAATTGATCTAGTGATTTCTGAAGCATTGCAGGAGGCATAGCTGCCATTTTCTTCCTTGCTTCTTCCTTTGCCAAATCACGTGCCAATCGAGCAACAGGCTCATTTGGGAAGAAATTTAACTTTTGAAAAACAGTGTAGGTGTTGGAAATCAAATCGTAATCTTCATAAAGATTTGCTTCAAGCCCAGCTTGTTTTGCATCATCCATTTTTTCTGCAGAGGCAGAATATTTCCCCCTTTCCAGCAAAAGATCAATGTTTAAATCATTTCCCTTCCGATTAAACCAAGTGTCGAACATTTGGCGGGCGATGTTTTTTTGGCTGATGTACTTTTGCAGCTTTAGCTGAAGCAATTCATTTTTATCGGGACCTTGAACAGCTGAACTATCCTTTAGGTAACGCAAAGGGCGCAAGGGGTATTTAGCTGCCTTCAAGAAATCCATTGGAGTTCTGAAGGTGTCTTTGTAAAATCCGGCGGCCAAGAACTCGGCATCGGTCAATTTAATGGCAGCAGCATCAAACTTTTTGTCGGCAATTTCATGCTTGTTGTATTTGTCAGGAAATGGATACGAATTGTACGATTTAATGACTAAATCTTTGCTTTTGCCTAAGTCCTCGTCTTCAATTAAGACCATGGTCATGGAGCTTCTGCGGTAATCCAACGGAGTGGGGGCATCTTGAGCCTGTAGCCCAGAGAATAAGGTGATGCCTAAAAGAGCAGTGAGGTTGGTTTTTAGATTCATTATCAGTTATTTAAGTGAATTTTACATATGTTTCGGGGCGTAAAAATGGGGATAATTTTTAGTTCTTCCAAATTTGGACTGATTTTCATTTAACCTGCGCTTAATTCGGAAGAAATAATGTAGGGGCTTTTACCCTGTAAAGTTTAAGCCAAAAGCCTCAACCCGCGGTCCTTGGCCTAGAGGTGGCCTGCGGCAGGGATTGACGAGGCTAGCCCGCAAAGATGCCGAAGCCTGGCCCGCTAGGTGCGGAGGCGACTTTAGGAGCCACCGCAAACCAGCTGGGCCAGCCTTTCGGCAACTGCGGACTAGCCCGGAAAGCCCGTCAGCCGCCCAAAATCCCCATAAAAAAAGCCCCGCAGTGCAGGGCTTTAACGTTAGAATTTTATGCTTAATGGGCGTGTTCTGCCACTTTTTCCTTTTCAGACAGCGGCTCGTCCTGTGGAACAAAGTCGCGCTCCTCGCCATTGGGCAAGCTGTAGTCGTAAGGCCAGCGGTGCACCGTGGGAATTTCGCCGGGCCAGTTGCCGTGAATGTGCTCAACCGGAGTAGTCCACTCCAAGGTCGATGCATTCCAAGGATTCTTCGGTGCCTTTGGTCCTTTAAACATGGAATAGAAGAAGTTGAATACAAACACGAACTGCACCAGGCCACCAATGATGGCGAAGACAGAGATAACTGCGTTTAAATCCGAAAAACCGCTAAAGAATTCGAAGTTCTGATAATAGCGGCGCGGTACACCTGCAAGCCCCATGTAATGCATAGGGAAGAAAACGCCATAGGCCGAAATCAAGGTCACCCAGAAGTGAATGTAACCCAATTTTTTATTCAGCATGCGACCGAACATTTTGGGGAACCAGTGATACACTCCGGCAAAGGTACCGAACATGGAGGCCACACCCATTACAATGTGGAAGTGGGCCACCACGAAATAGGTGTGGTGCAAATTCACATCTAGGGCGCTGTCGGCCAGAATAATTCCGGTTAAACCGCCTGTGATGAAGAGCGATACCACACCGATGGCGAACATCATGCCTGGAGTAAATACAATGTTACCTTTCCACAGCGTTGTGATGTAGTTGAAGGCCTTAATGGCCGAAGGGATGGCAATCAACAGCGTAGTGAAGGTGAAAACAGAACCCAACAGTGGATCCATTCCGGTTACATACATGTGGTGTCCCCACACAATGAAAGACAAAAAGGCGATGGCCAACATTGAGCCGATCATGGCGCGGTAGCCGAAGATCGGTTTGCGGGCATTGACTGCCAATACCTCAGATGTAATTCCCAGCGATGGCAATAAGATGATGTAGACTTCGGGGTGTCCCAAGAACCAAAATAAGTGCTGGTACAACACCGGGCTTCCGCCAGTTTGTTCCAATGCCTGACCAGAAACATAAATATCAGACAAATAGAAGCTGGTACCCATGGAACGGTCGAACAGCAGAAGCAATCCGGCGCCCAATAAAACAGGGAAAGAAAGCAGACCTAAAATGGCCGTAATTAAAAAGGCCCACACCGTTAAAGGCATACGGGTCATGGACATGCCTTTGGTACGAAGGTTCATCACCGTGGTGATGTAATTTAAGCCGCCCATCAACACAGAAACGATAAACGCGATGATGGAAAATAGCCAAAGCGTCATGCCCAATCCGGAACCGGGAGAAGCTTCAGGTAAAGCAGAAAGCGGAGGATAAATGGTCCAACCTGCGCTGGCTGGGCCGGTTTCTACGAACAAAGACATCAGCATCAACAAGCTAGACAGGAAGAAAAACCAGTACGAAAGCATGTTTAGGAAAGGAGATGCCATGTCGCGGGCTCCAAGCTGCAATGGGATTAGTAGGTTGGAGAAGGTGCCCGACAGTCCTGCCGTTAAAACCATAAAAACCAAAATGGTTCCGTGAATGGTAACAGCGGCCAGGTAGAAGTTGGGATCCAAAACTCCGTCGGGAGCCCATTTTCCAAGGAAAGTTTCCAGGATGGGCATGGGTTGACCGGGCCAGCCCAGTTGCAAACGGAAAAAGATGGACAGCATCATGCCGACCAGGCCCATAAACATTCCTGTAATCAGGAATTGTTTAGCAATCATTTTGTGATCCTGGCTAAAAATGTACTTCGTAATGAAGGATTCTTTGTGGTGATGACCGTGGTCGTCATGCCCATGGTGGTGTGCATGCGACTCGTGCACATCATGACCTACGTGTCCTTCTACTGCCGGATTGTTGGTGATCTCGCTCATAATTTATGGTATCGAGTTATCAATTGTTGTTGACGAAATTTGTTTTTAGGCCCAATTGGGCAAGGCGTGTTTTCGTTTCTTCTGCAAAGGTTTTTTTCGATGCCAGCCATGCTGCATACTCCTTTTCAGAAACCACTCGAACAGGAAGCATCATGTTGAAGTGGGTAGCTCCGCAGATGTTGTTGCAATACAGGCGGTATTCAAAATCTGGGTCGTTCAATTTGGCCTTCATTTCCTTGGTGGTTGTAATGGGCTTAAAGGCGAAGTAGGTTTCAGACCCGGGTACGCAATACATATGTACCCTGAAGTGGGGCAAATAGGCGCTGTGAATCACGTCTTGAGAGCGCATGTGCAATTTTACCGGGCGGTTTACGGGAATAATGATGGTGTCGCGAACCAATACGTCGTCGTGACTGGCGGCATAGGTTTCGGAGCCCGATTTAAAGGCGTAATCAAAGGCTACAACCGTACGGATTTGGTGAATCAAGCGGCGCAATCTGGTTTTTTCTTTGTCTAATTTTTCCGCGGGCAAGAATCCATTGGTCACCGTAGAATCGGTAATAAGTGAATCGGCACGGACAATGCTAAGTTGTTCTGAAATGGCATCGGCCGAAATCAAACCCAGAATGTTGCCTTGGTTGATCATGGTATAGCTGGCTTTACCAAGGTTGTTATCGGCTCCGGAATACCGGGCGGTCCAATCGAACTGACGGGCATACAATTCAAGATTCAGCGTATTCTTATCGGGATCTGGATTGGTGGTGTGGTTCCATACGATAAGGCCTTTCAACACCAATACAGCCATCACAATGGCTGGGATCACCGTCCAAATCATTTCCAGTTTATCGTTGTGCGCATAGTGGGTAGCGCGGCGATTTTTGTTGTAGCGGTATTTGTACGCAAACCACATCAATAAAATCTGGGTAATGAAAAAGGCCAGGGTAATGACATAAAAGTTCAGATTCAACAGGCTATCTACTTCAACCCCATGCTCAGAAGCAGCTCCGGGAATGTACTTTTCATTGTAGTAGGTAGCGGTCAAATAGAAAAACATGGAAAACAGACCAACCAAGGAGACCAAGGTAAGTAAGGCATTCATGTTGTTTTCAGAGTCAGAGATTTCATGAGCCTTTTTTCCGCGCAATTCAGCGGCGAATTGAAAGACCATCAGCAATCTGGCCGAAGTAACAATGGCCAAAAGTACAACCGCAAGTAAAATCAGGTTCAAAAGCATGGTTGATCAGTTATAGTAGTAACAGAATTCGGTAGCAGTAGGTTTAAATGTGGTGTTGTTTACTTTCATTCAGGAAGGGGTGGTGCTTGGGTACAAGCGCCGCCTTGCCTAAAGCGCGGAAGGTAGCCAACAAAAAGATAGCCATAAAACCAATCATGGCTAGAACAGATAAAATGCTTACGGGCACATATTTAGCCATGGCACCGGGCATAATAATTTGGTACATGTCAATAAAGTGGCCCAACAGTACCACGATTCCGGCCACAAAAGCAAGATTGTAGTTGCGTTTTGCGTCGCGGTGCATCAATACAATCAATGGGAAGGCGAAATTGATGGCCAGCATCAATACCATCCATGGCTGATATCCCGTGCTAAAGCGCTCTAAGAAATAATTAATCTCTTCAGGAATGTTGGAGTACCAAATCAACATGTACTGTGAAAACCACAAATAGGTCCAAAAAATGCTGAAGGCGAACATCATCTTCGCCAAATCGTGGATGTGGCTTTGGTTTAGGTGGGGCATATAGCCGTTTTTCTTCAACCACAGCACCAACAGCAACATGGTGGTTAAGGCCGATACGAAGAAACCGGCGAAAATATACCATCCGTACAGGGTGCTAAACCAGTGAAAATCTAACGACATCAACCAATCCCATGAAGAGGTAGACGAGGTCACCGCAAAGAACACCAAGAAACCAGCCGACCACTTGTATGCTGTTTTGTGGCTGGACATGCCTCCTTCGAGGTCTTCTTTTAGCGACAAGGCTCTTAATTTATTGGCAAAAAAGATCCAGCCCCCCAAGTAAACCAAGGTTCGGATTAGCCAAAACTCATTTTGAAGCCATACCTTTTTCCCTGAGGTATTGTAAATAACGTCGTTGGCTTGCACTTCTGGGTCTAGCCAATGCCACAGGTGGTGGATGTGAAAATATCCGCCCAATACCACCAACAGCAAAATGGCGCTACCAATGGGAAGATATTGGCCCATGGCTTCGGGCACGCGCTTAAAGCCAACATGCCAACCGCCTTCCCCCACGTAGTGAACGGCCACGAAAAAGGAGGCCGCCAGCGAAATGGCGGTAAACCAAAACGCGTTCAACAACAGGTTTGCCCAACCGTATTGGACATCCATAATAAATGTGCCGACGAGGGAAAGCAATCCAACTGCCGCTGCGGCCATTAGGATGTTTCGAGTTTTACCGGGCAATGAAAAGTTCATACGCGTAGCTTCTAATCGGTTATCTATATTATTTACTAGCTGTAGTATCGGCAGCGGTAGCAGTGCTATCGGAACCGCCTACAGGATTTTGTAGAGTTTGAACAAAACGGGTAATTTGCCAGCGTTCTACGGCCGACAACTGAGAGGCATAGCTCCCCATATTGCCCTTACCGTAGTGCATGGCATAAAAAATCTGACCTTCAGAAATGCCTTTAAGCTGATCGCTGTTGTAGGCGGGTGGCTGAAGTCCGTAGTTTTCTTTCGCCAACAACACCTTTACCACAGGTCCGTCTCCTTTTCCTTCTTTGCCATGGCAAGCGATGCAGTACACATTGTATAAGCGCTTTCCTTCGTCTAAGTGGTAAGCAGATTGGCCCAAAGGATTTTTAAGCTCTGCAATGGCCTTCTCTCTGCCTTCCGGGCTATTGGCATAGGGGAAGGAACTAAAATTGATCATCCCCAACGAATCATGAGATTGGGCTACCGTGCCGTCTACCGGGGGTTGATTGGTTTTCCCGTCGGCGTAGTTGGGATTGGCTTCGCCTGGACGGTAAGCAATGCTGTAATACATGTCGGGCATGTATTCATATCCGGGACTGTTGGGATCGGTTTGAATGCAAGAAAACAGACCGGTTGCCGTAAAGGCCAGCACAAAAGCATAAGAAAAGCGTAAGTTCCGTTTCATAAGTTCCGGTAATTATTGGTCTTCGTAGCGAAGCACATCGTCAGAGCACTCAATGGCTCCATGGTTCATTAAATCGGATTTCAAGTCGTTCAGCGAGGTGCCGGGGTTGTCATCGCCCACAATTTCAACCACGAACAAATCATTGGTCGATCTAGGCTCTGGATTCTTCGCAGGCATACCTGGGAACAACCGAGTGGCAAAGAAAAACGTAGCAATCATGCCATGAGCGGCAATCAATACCGTAATTTCAAACCCTACGGGCACGAAGGCGGGCAAATTGGTCAGCAAGGAAAAGCTGGGCTTGCCGCCAATGTCCATTGGCCAGTCCTGAACGTTCATATACCACATCATCAACAAGGCCAAGGTGGTTCCTGTGGCACCATAAAAGAAGGCCGCCGTTGAAATCCGGGTTTTAGGAACACTCAACACTCCATCAATGCCGTGAACGGGAAAGGGAGAGTAAACCTCGCGTACTTTAATGCCCTTCTTCACCAAGTGTTCGCAGGCATGCAAACACTCGTCCGGGTCAGTAAATTTGGCTAATAACGTTGCTTTGCTCATAGCGTTTTTCTAATCAATGCAAATTAATGATGGCTGCCATGGTCACCCACTTCAGCGTATTTACTTTCAGTTTTGCGCTTCCACCCATCGCCTGAAATTTTCAAGATGGACTTGGTTTCGGCAATCGCAATCACGGGGAAGGTGCGTGAAAACAGAAGAAACAAAGTAAAGAAGATGCCCAAGGTTCCGATGAAGATTCCTATGTCAACCCAAGTAGGATAAAACATGGTCCAGGAAGAAGGCAAATAATCTCGGTGTAGAGAGGTAACAATGATGACAAAGCGCTCAAACCACATACCAATATTCACCACGATGGAAAGCAAAAACGTAGCAACCAAACTGCGGCGAATACCACGGAACCAGAACAACTGCGGACTAAT
Source organism: Bacteroidota bacterium (assembly GCA_027621385.1). Lineage (GTDB taxonomy): Bacteria > Bacteroidota > Bacteroidia > CAIKAF01 > CAIKAF01 > CAIKAF01. The sequence goes on from JAQCBQ010000044.1 coordinate 11,333, forward strand.
TACATTGCAGCTCATCATAATCCAATACGCCCAAGCATACGGACCTGTAGCCCTGTTTAAGAAGGCATAGTGTTCGTACTGCACCCCAGAATACCAAGCAATAACCAATTCGGTAATGTAGGCTACACCTACAATCGAACCTGTAACCACAATAATCTTATTCATAGATTCCAGGTGGTTTACCGTGATGTACTCTTGCAAATTCAATACTTGACGCATGATTAACAACAGCGTTGCCACCATGGCAAATCCTGAGAAAATCGCTCCGGCCACAAAATAAGGAGGGAAAATGGTGGTGTGCCAGCCCGGGATGACCGATGTGGCAAAGTCAAACGATACAATGGTGTGTACAGAAAGTACTAGAGGAGTAGATAAACCGGCCAAGACCAGAGAAACCTCTTCAAAGCGTTGCCAGCTCTTTGTGGTACCCGACCATCCGAAAGACACTATGTTGTAAATCTTTTTCATGAAAGGAATAACCTGCCGATCGCGTACTGTTGCGAAATCGGGAATCAATCCTACATACCAAAAGCCCAAGGAAACAGAAAAATAGGTCGAAATGGCAAACAAGTCCCAAAGCAGTGGAGAATTAAAATTCACCCACAAGGAACCGAATTGGTTGGGGACGGGAAAAAACCAATACACCACCCAAACCCGACCCACGTGGATTCCGGGGAACATGGCTGCACAAATTACCGCAAAAATGGTCATCGCTTCCGCTGAACGGTTGATGGCCATGCGCCACTTTTGACGGAACAACAGCAAAATGGCTGAAATCAAGGTGCCGGCGTGACCAATACCAACCCACCAAACGAAATTGGTGATGTCCCAGGCCCAACCTACCGTTTTATTCAAACCCCAAACACCGATTCCGGTGCCAAAGGTATAGGCAATCAAGCCCAAACCCCACAGGGCGCACAGGGCAGCAATGGTAAACACCAAGTACCACATTTTGTTGGCACGTCCTTCAATGGGACGTACAATTTCATCGGTAATCTGAGCGTAGGTTTTATCGCCCAGAATAAGCGGCTGACGTATCGGTGATTCGATGAGCATATCCGGTTGGATTGAGTAAATTAATGAGATTGATGTTCACTGTGAGTTGCCTTTTCAGGGCCTTCGTGTGCATGCGCATCAGAAGCATGATCCCCGCTATGCTCGGCACCATGATGTCCTGAAACGGTGTGTCCGTAAGCTTCTTCCACATTGCGCACCTTGGTTTGGTACACGATGTTGGGTTTAACTCCAACTTCTTCCAGCAAATAGTACGAACGACCATGTTCGGCCAAGGCGGTTAACTTGCCTTTTTCATCGTTGAAGTCACCAAACACAATGGCATTGGTGGGGCAAGCTTCGGCACAAGCCGTTTGAATTTCGCCATCGGCAACCATACGGCCTTCAGATTTAGCGCTGAGTTTGCCCGCCTGAATGCGTTGAACGCACAAAGAGCATTTTTCCATCACCCCACGAGCCCGTACCGTTACATCTGGATTCAACACCATTTTACCCAAATCGTCGTTCATAAAGTAATCGAACTTCTGATTGTCGTGGTAGCTGAACCAGTTAAAGCGACGAACCTTGTATGGACAGTTGTTGGCGCAGTAGCGGGTTCCAACACAACGGTTGTAGGTCATTTGGTTTAGGCCTTCCGTACTGTGGGTCGTAGCCAAGACCGGACAAACTGTTTCACAAGGAGCATGGTTGCAATGTTGACACATTACCGGTTGGAAAGCCACCCGGGGATTTGCCGAAGGAATCTCCTTCGCCCGGTGGTTCTTATTGCCCCGCTCATACCGGGTTGAAGGATCGGCATCGGAAGTGTAATACCGGTCAATGCGCAACCAATGCATATCGCGCGAGCGGCGCACCTCGTCCTTACCTACCACAGGCACATTGTTTTCTACATGACACGAAACCACACAAGCGCCACAACCCGTGCAAGAGTTCAAATCAATGGACATCCCCCAACGGTGGTTGATCATTTTAAACTCACGCCAGTAGTCCACTTTGCTGATCGGAGCTTCGTGTTCTCCGGCAGGAATCAATTCCGCCACATTGGTATGCTGCATTTTTGGCGCATTGCCCGATTTGGCATTGGCCTTAAACTCGGTTAACGAAGTTTCCTTGATAATGTCTCGACCCATCATCGTATGATGCGTCTGAGTCCCGGCTAAGGCATAGCTCAAATCGGTTTTCTCGATTTTGGCGCCGTAGTTAATCGGGCTAAGCGTCCCGTTCTGAGTGTTCATGAATGGGAAGGCATTCACACCCAGGGTAGATTGCTCGGCACGGCCGAACAGGCGACCATATCCCAAGGCAACCCCTACAGTTCCGGGGGCCTGACCAGGTTGAGCCAGTACCGGAAGGTTCATTTTTTGATTTCCGATGCTGAGGCTAATCACATTGGCTTTTTGTTCCTGCCCCATCATTTTATTCAAGCCAAGCTCATCCATATCGGAAGGAGCCATGGTAATGTAGTTGTCCCAGGTTACACGAGAAATGGGATCGGGTAATTCTTGCAGAATTGGATTGTTGGCATGATTGCCCCAACCCATACCGACTTTCTCGTATAGAACAACTTCAACCCCTTGGGTCGGCTTTGAAGACAAGGCAGAAGCTGCGGCAGATGCCGTCATGCCCCCCTCTGGAGAAGGTGTGGTTGCTACTGCATCAACAGAGGGTGCAGCCTGCCAGCAGCCTTCGTATAAGAAACTGTCCCAAGATTTACCCAATGG